>CAIRNL010000460.1 GCA_903879975.1 uncultured Chloroflexota bacterium
GTGGGCGCACTGCGCGATCGCATCGTCGACGCTGGCGCCAAGGTGGTCATTGCCGGCAACATGGGGATACGGCGCGGCAAGGGTGTCGACCTGCGCAGTATTGTCGACCAGGCGGTTGAAGACCTGTCACTGCGGCATGTCATCTGGTATCAGCGCGGCGTCAAAACCGAACTGCGACCGCATGAGGTCGACTTCGACGACCTCATGGCGCAGAGCAAGCCTGATGTAGCACCGGTTCCGGTCGACGCCGAGCATCCTCTTTATATTCTCTATACCTCCGGTTCGACCGGCAAGCCCAAGGGCGTTGTGCACGTCCATGGCGGCTACATGGTCGGTACATCGTATCACCTGCGTACATTCTTTGATGTCAAGGACAATGATATCTTCTGGGCTACCTCGGACATCGGCTGGGTGGTGGGCCATTCTTACATCGTCTATGCGCCGTTGGTGGAAGGCGTCACCTCCGTCTTCCGCGAAGGTGCGCCCGACTGGCCCGACCCCGGCGTCTTCTGGAAGTGCGTCGAGCAGTATGGCGTCAACGTCATGTTCACGGCGCCGACAGCCGTGCGCATGTTCATGAAGTTTGGCGCGGACTACGTCGCCAAGTACAACCTGTCCACTTTGCGCTTGCTTGCCGTAGCAGGTGAACCGCTGAATCCGGAGGCAATGCGTTGGGCCAAGCAGCATTTGCTGGATGGCGGCAGGCGTGGCTTCGTGGCAGACAACTGGTGGCAGACCGAATTGGGCGGGCCGACCATCGCTACGCCGATCACCAAGAACGCACGGCCAGGTGCAGCAGGCCTGCCCCTGCCGGGCGTCGAAGCCGAAGTCGTCGACGAGGCAGGCCACGCCGTCCCCAAGGGCAAGGGTGGGTTGCTGGCACTGAAGCGGCCGTTCCCGCACATGATGCGCACAATTTGGGGTAGCCACAGCCGCTACGAGCAGTATTGGAATGAGATTCCAAACTGCTATGCCGCCGGCGACGTGGCGAGTTGGGACAAAGACGGCTATATCTCTGTCCTGGGACGCAGCGATGATGTCCTCAACGTAGCGGGACATCGCATTGGTACGGCAGACGTCGAATCGGCACTGATCACGCACCCCAGCGTGGCTGAGTCGGCTGTCATCGGCATCCCGGATGCGCTCAAGGGTGAGGCAATCAAGGCCTTCGTGGTCCTGCGGATCGGCGTAGCACCGGACGACGAAACGCGCCGGGGTATCATCGAGCACGTGCGGCGCGAACTGGGACCGATTGCAACCCCGAGCCAAATCGCTTTCACCGAAAAGTTGCCCAAGACGCGCAGCGGTAAGATCGTGCGGCGCCTGCTCAAGGCACAGGAGTTGGGCAGGGACCCTGGCGATCTCAGTACGCTGGAGGACTGAGCCATTTGAAGCGTGGGAGAACAGGGCAATGGCGAACTGACACTCTGCCATGATCCTGCGCCAAGATATTTTCTGAGTAGCTTCTCATCATCAACCTCTGTCACACACGAATTGCGCACACCGCTGACGGCGATTCGCTCCTTCTCCGAGATTTTGCACGACAATCCTGATCTCGACGTCGAACGTCGTAGCCATTTCCTGGATATTATTTTCAAGGAGAGTGAGCGCCTGACGCGGCTCATCAACCAGGTGCTGGATCTAGCCAAGCTGGAGGCGAGGGCGGATGCTCAACCTGCTTTCGAACGCAGTCAAGTTCCCCCCGGCAGGCAGTGGCCTGATCCGGGTGACGGTGGCGCAAAAGGAGGATGTGTTGCAGGTCGACGTCAGCGACAACGCTCCCGGTATATCGGCTGCAGATCAGGCCATCATCTTTGACAAATTTCGCCAGAGGAGCGATCTGCGCCGCGGCCGCCCTCAAGGCACCGGGCTCGGCCTGCCCATCAGCGCCTAGATTGTTTCACATTGCGGGGGTTCACTTTGGGTCGAAAGCGCGCCGAATGCCGGTGCAACGTTTTCGTTTACTTTGCCTCTCGCCTTAGAGAGCTGACGATAGTTGATTGGGGGATGTCATGCCAAGCAAGGTATTGATTGTCGAAGATGAAGTAAATATTGTGATCTCGCTTGAGTTCGTCATGGGGCAGGCTGGCTACGAGGTGGCAGTCGCTCGCACGGGCAAGGATGCGCTGGAGCAATTGGCAAGCTTCAATCCCGATGTCGTGCTGCTTGACGTTATGTTGCCGGGTATCAACGGGTTTGATATCCTGCAACATATTCGCCAGGACGCTTGCCTCCAGAATACTGCTGTCATCATGCTGACCGCCAAGGGGCGTGAAGTGGAGGTGGCCAAGGGACTGGCACTGGGCGCAAATGCCTATATCACCAAGCCCTTCTCCAACCGTGAGTTGCTGGCGGAAGTGCGCCGCCATCTTGGGGTGTCGGATCATCATGAAACGACTATATAACTGTGACGTGCGTGCGCTCCACGCCAGGATGGACAACGGATGTATTGGGCGGTAACATAGGACTTCTTGGCCTAACGAAGTGTTGCTGCCGCATAATCTGAATTGGTACAAAATAGGTGGTTGGTAGAATGCAGTGAGTGACCGCTCGCTGCGTCGCTTCACCGTCGTAACTCAATCTAGTGGACAGGAGTATATCCATGACCAACAGACCGCCGGCTGGCGTCGAGATCGTCGGCCGAAAGATCCCTGCCGTTACCGAGGGGCTCACGCCGGACGCACTCGGCTTTGTCGCCGATCTTCATCGCCGCTTCAATGGGCGGCGTGTCGCCTTGCTGGAGGCACGCCGAGAACGTCAGAAACGCTTTGATGCCGGAGAGATTCCCGGTTTTCTGGCCGAGACGGCATCGATTCGTTCGGCCGAATGGCATGTGGCGCCGGCGCCAGCCGATCTCAATGACCGGCGGGTCGAGATTACGGGGCCAACGGAGCGCAAGATGATGATCAACGCGCTCAACTCAGGCGCCAAGGTCTTCATGGCTGACTTCGAAGACGCGCTCTCGCCGACCTGGGAGAACGTCGTTCAGGGGCAGATGAACTGTAGCGATGCAATTCGCCGCACCATCTTCTTCGATAACCCTGACGGCAGACGCTATGCGTTGAACGATGAGGTGGCGACGTTGGTCGTGCGCCCGCGCGGTTGGCATCTGGTCGAGAAGAATGTGCAGGTCGACGACGAGCCGATTTCAGCCAGCCTGTTTGACTTTGGCCTCTACATGTACCGCAATGCCGCTGAACTTCTAGCCCGTGGCAGCGGTCCCTACTTTTATCTGCCCAAGCTGGAAAGCCATCTGGAGGCTCGCCTGTGGAATGACGTGTTCGTGGCCGCGCAAGAAGCTCTCGGCATTCCTCACGGCTCGATCCGCGCCACCGTCCTCATTGAGACAATCCTTGGCGCGCTGGAAATGGAGGAAATTCTCTACGAGATCCGTGACCACGCTGCAGGTCTCAACGCCGGCAGGTGGGACTATATCTTCAGCGCCATCAAGAAGTTCGCCAAAAATGAGCGGCAGATTCTGCCCGACCGTGCACAGGTTACCATGACTGTGCCCTTTATGCGCGCATACACAGAGTTGATGATTCGCACTTGCCATAAGCGTGGAGCCCATGCCATCGGCGGCATGGCGGCGTTCATTCCCAATCGTCGCGATCCGGCTGTCACCGAGAACGCGCTGGCCAGGGTGCGCGAGGATAAGTTGCGCGAGTTCGGCGACGGGTGTGACGGCACGTGGGTTGCCCATCCCGACCTGGTGCCGACCGTGCTCGAAGTGGCCGACGGCTATCTGGGCGAAAAGCCGAATCAGAAAGATCGCATGCGCGAGGATGTGCATGTGACTGACGCGCAGATTACCAACGTGGGCGTTCCGGGCGGGACCATTAGTGAAGCAGGCCTTAGACTGAATATCAGCGTAGCCCTGCAGTATATAAATGCCTGGCTGCTAGGCAACGGTGCAGCGGCCATCAACAATCTGATGGAAGATGCGGCCACGGCTGAGATCTCCCGATCGCAGCTCTGGCAATGGATCCATCACGGCGCGCGGCTGGGCGATGGCCGTCTGGTTACCCGTGCGCTCTACGAGCAACTGCGTAATGAAGAACTCGTCAAGTTGGGTGGCACATCCGCCAGCCGCTACGAGGAAGCGGCCGAACTGCTCGATGATCTCTGCCTGAGCGACCGTTTCATTGAATTTCTCACCTTGATCGCCTACAGCCATCTCGACTGAGCA
>CAIRNL010000461.1 GCA_903879975.1 uncultured Chloroflexota bacterium
CCGCTGGATGTAGACGTTCAAGTTGGCGCTCACAGCACTGCCCAGGCTGGGCTGCACGCGATCACCCAGGTACAGAATCACACCGCTGCGACGTAGCGCCTCACCGACTGTCTGCGCCGTCGTGTCGATGGTGTAGGTCAGGTCGTCTTCGTGCACAACGACCGGCACCGAGCGATAGACGCGAACCTGCAGCGGCTCGGCGCGCGCCAGGTCCCAGGCAAAGCCTTGGTCATAGGTCGGCGCGCTCCGCTGCACCGTCACACTAGGCAGGGACTGGTCGGCGCCCCATACACTGCCGTTGAGCAAAACTTCGTCGTAGGTATCCAACACTATACCGGCATCCGCCAGCAGCTGCCGTGGCGTGAGCCCCCAACTGGACGCCTGTATATCACGCCCATCGGCCAGGATGCGCACCGGGCGCGCCCGCTCCACCGTTAGAGTCATATTGCGCTCGACGGCACTTTCCACACCCGGCAAGACACGATCGCGCAGCGCCGGCTGAATGCCCAGGTCGAGCAGCAGATCGCGCACGGTCGCACGGTGGGTCAATACAGTTTCTTGCATGCCGTCAACCTGCACGTACACCGCACGCGCCGTCAACAGGAAGAGCGCCCACAGCCCAAGCGCCACGAGCAGCAGGACACCGGCGATGTAGAGTCTCGATTGCAACCCCATCTTTGCTGTGACAGCGGGGCGATCCGTCAGGATAGAAGCCATTGGGCTATTGTATCCAATGCAAAAGCGATTGCCAAAGAGTGAATGGAAATGAAGATTAGCGGAACCTGAGTGCGGGATGGTAGCATCTTGATGCTATGAATGGCGCAGTGCTGAACAAAAAAACGAAAGAAGCTGGAGCCGCGCGGCCGACACTCCTGCTTGCGTTGCTGGCCGGCTTTGCGCTGCGCCTTTTGCACCTGGGCGCAGAGTCGCTGTGGTACGACGAGACAGTCAGCGTACACCTCGCCCGCCAGCCCATTCCCACTATGCTCGCACACACAGCGGGCGATATCCATCCGCCCGGCTACTATCTGCTCCTGCATCTCTGGCAACAGAGTACGGCACCCTCCCTGCTGCACGGGCTCGAGTTCCTCTATGCGTTCCCCAGTGTCATGGCGGCGATGGGGGTGCTCGCCTTGCTCTACACCATCGGCCGGCGCCTGTTCAACACAAGGAGTGCTCTCGTCGCCGTGACGCTGGCAGCGGTCAGTCCTTTCCAGATCTGGTACAGCCAGGAAGTCCGTATGTACACTGCCGGCGCCGCGTTGGGGCTGCTCTGCCTATGGGCGTTGTTGGCCTTTGCCGATGGGCCGCACAAGATACACTGGCTGGCGATCTACACGCTGGCTGCGGCGACCGGTCTCTACCTGCTCTACTACTTCGCTTTCTGGCTCATTGCCCTCAATCTGGCAGCATGGCTCCTGCTGTGGCCGCCAGCCCACCAACGATGGCGCCGAATCGGGACATGGCTCGCCGCACAGGGAACGGCACTCGTCCTCTTCGCACCGTGGATACCCATCGTGGTGCGACAGATCACGCACCCGCCGGTCCCTCCCTGGCGCGAGCCGTGGCCAAGCCCCGACGCGTTTTTGGCCAGCGCCGGCGAGGCATTGGCCGCCCTGCTCGTCGGCCAATCGCCGCCAGGCGCAGTCGGCTGGGTCTGGGCGATCCCGGTGCTGGCAATGTTGGCAGGCTTTGGCTGGTGGGCGTGGGACACACGCGGTCAAGGCCAGCGCGGCGTCGCAGTCGCAACCGTGCTGATTCTGGTTTTTGTGCCGATGGGGCTGCTCTTCGCCATCACTCTGGTCGCTACGCCCATTTACCACGTGCGCTACATCTTCCTCTATGCAGCCCCATTCCTGCTCGTGCCGGCGGCACTGCTTGTGGCGGTGTGGCGGCGCTGGCGGCTGCTTGGCAGCACAACGTTCTGCCTGCTGTTGGCGATCTCCGCCTGGTCACTCCACGCATTCTGGACAAACCCGCTCTACCGCCCCGACGACCACCGCGGCGCAGTGGCAAGACTGGCCGCACAATGGCGGCCTGGCGATGTAATCCTGGCGAATGCTGGCTGGATCTACCCGGTGTTGACGACGTACTGGCCCGTCGAAGTGAACGGCGTCGACGGCAGCGTTCCGCCTCCCATTTCACTGCTGCTCCCTATCGATGACTACGCGCAAAAAGTGGAGATCGACAAAAATCTCCTCGATACGCCGACGATTGCCCGTAGCGGAAGCATCGACGGCGACACATCGCTCGGCTGGGGAGACCCGAACAGTGACTTCTTCGCAATCACAGCAGGTTCCAGCAGCACAGCACTCGATGCCATTGCCAACAACGCCGGACGCCTTTGGCATTACCGGCTCTACGACACGGTCAGCGATCCCGACGGCGTAATCCGTGCATGGCTCGCCGGCAACGCCACGCTGCTGACCGAGTCCGCCGTCCCAGGCCGCGACTTCGGATTAGTTCAGTTATACGACTTCCACACCGCAGGTCGTACTCCGCCACCGCTTTCGGCAGAGGCAGTATGCTTTGCCGACACGATCTGCTTAAATGACTACGCGCAAAAAGCCAGCGCAACCGCCGGCGCCCCTCTGTACCTGGCCAGCCACTGGCGCCCCCTGCAGGCCCTGCCCGATCTCACGCTCAGTTTGCGCCTCTATGACGATAAGGGGCTACTTGCAGCACAGGCCGACGCCCCCTTCCTGCCCCCTGCAGGCACCTGGACGGTGCACGAGCGCCGCCCACAGCCCCTGGCCCTGCCCCTGCCCGTGACCCTGAAGCCAGGCACCTATCGCACCGAACTGGTCGTCTATCGGTCGGACAACGGGGCACCCCTGCTGCCAGACACACCGCAAGCAGCCGGCATTGGCGGGCGCTGGCCGCTTGGCCCCGTAGAAATCCAGCCAACGACGCATGCACCGGAACTGCCTACCCCCATGGCGACGTTTGATTACCTTCAACTGATTGATGTACGCCTAGATCGCACACAGGCCACTCCAGGCGATAGCGTGCAGATGATTGCCGACTGGCAAGCGCGGCCCAGTGCATACCAAGATACTTATCGCGTACACGTGGCCCTGCGGACGGCAGACGGCAGTGTGGCACAGACATGGGCGTTCACCCTGGGTGGCAACGAGTACCCAAGCGGTGTATGGCCGGCAGAGCGTCCCGTGCGCGACGTCTATCTGCTGCCGCTGGCGGCGACGCTCGCCCCCGGCCCCTATGGGCTGACGGTTGCCGTAAAGCGCGCCAGCGACGACGCACCCATCGCAGCGCAACAGGGATGGCGTACAGTGGAAACCGTTACGGTTGGTAGCATCCAGGTTACAGGGCAATAGCCCCTGGCAGGGAAGAAGCTTGCTGACTGCTCGATCTGCAATTTAGGCCGGTGCGTCGAGCAAGGTATACTGACGGAATGAGTTCGATATACGCGCAACGCTGGACAGCAGCGCTGGGATTGGTGGTAGGCGCACTGCTCGCGCTGGCCACCGCCAACCCTGCTCTGGCATCGGATCCGTGCAACCCACCCAATGTCATCCCGCAAGAAGTTTGTGACATGGACTCCTTTTACGGATCGCCCCCGCGCCAGCTGCCCGTCGGCTGGAACGCGTTCGTGCTCTCCGGCGACCCAAACTTCTACCAAGACCAGCATACCTTTTTTGGCGGCTTCAACCTGACCATCGCCAGCACCAATCCCTTCAAGGCCGGCATCTACACGCAGGTGAATGTGACGCCCGGCGCAGGGTACCGCGCCAGTATCTCGTGGGGCGCACCGAACGTGCCCGATCTCTTTGGCCGCCAGCTCGGCATCGACCCGACCGGCGGCACCGACCCCACGGCGACGACGGTGATCTGGGGCCCCATGCACTGGGGCGAAGGACGCATCCTGAACTACCCACCACCCGATGTCAACATCGACGTACGCGCCCGCGCGCTCGGCACAACAATGACTGTCTTCTTTCTGACCGATCATCCCCGATCGGCCGCCGACGACCTGATTCTGATCGACGTGATCGCGCTCTATCCAGACGACAGCGCGCCCGTCGTGGAATTGCCGCCGACGGCTACCCCTACCCCAGCCGAAGCAGTGGTCGAGGCTGCTGCCCAGCCAGAAACGCAGGCGCAGCCCGCCGTTGACCCGCCGACTGCCACCGCAGTACCCAGCGCAACCCCAACGGCCACTCCGACCGCCACAACAACACCGACAGCCACACCCCCGCCGACGCCCACCGCAACGCCCACACCGCTGCCGACTGCCACCTGGACGCCCTTCCCGTCGGCAACGCCTCTGCCGATGCTCTCTGTGGAAAAGGCGCAGAGCGGAGTGGTGACAATTGCCCGATCGGTGGACGAGCGTAGCTTTGTCGTGCTCAGCGGATTCGGGTTTCTTGGGGCCTTGGTCTTTGGTGGGTCGTGGCTCTGGCTACGCCGGCGCCAACATTAACTGTTCGCCTCTGCTGGAGCGCCGTCCACCTCGCCCACCGGCACCAGTTCGATCTCGCCGAAGGTGCCGTCCTGAATGACTTCAATCTCGCGTAGTTTGACGAGTTCGAGCACGGCCAGAAAAGTCACGATGACTTCGATGCGCGTTGCACTGCGGCTGAGCAGCGCCTCAAAGCTGACTCCACGCCGCGCGCCGTTGGCCGCCCCCAGCGCCGTATGCAGATAGGAGCGCA
Source organism: uncultured Chloroflexota bacterium (assembly GCA_903879975.1). GTDB lineage: Bacteria > Chloroflexota > Anaerolineae > Caldilineales > Caldilineaceae > Caldilinea. The sequence continues at coordinate 4,677 of CAIRNL010000461.1, forward strand.
CATTCTCCAGTTGCTCGGCGACCGTGATCGTGTAGGTCTTCACCCGCGGCATGGGTGGGTCGTCTGGCAGGCGCTGAAGCACTTTGCGCAGCGCACGCTGCAACTTTTCGAGGTCGACACTGCTCAAGTCCAATCGTTTCACGACATCGGGGGACGGTACCGCACGCACGTAGACGCGCATTCCCGCATCCTCGCGCAGCCGGAGCGCCGCAGCCGCTTCTTTGAAACGGCGATACTCGAGCAATTGGCGCACTAGCGCGTCGCCGCTCGCCTCCTCCTCATCTTCGACAGGCGGGCGCGGCTTTGGCAGCAGATGATAGGACTTGATGTAGAGCAGCCGCGAGGCAATGACCAGGAACTCGGCCAACGCACCAGCCGTAATCTCCTCAAGCTGGTTGAGCGTCTGTAAATACTGGTCGGTAACGGACATGAGACTGACAACGCTGATGTCCATCTCCTGCGCCTCGATCATGCGCAGCAGCAAGTCGAGCGGCCCCTCATAGACGGGCAGCGTCACGGCATATGCGGCGCCCAGCGTTTGATTGCGGTTCAAGATTGGTGTCGCCACGAGCACCTCAAAAATCGACTTCGTAGTCGCGGAAACGGCGGCCAACCCGCACCATTTCGGCCAGCAGGCGGCCCGTCTCCCCGTCCGTACGGCCGGCAATGCGCTCCACCTTGCAGCCGGCATCGGCTAACAGGTTGGCGCTGACGGCACTGATGCCCGCTTCGCTGCCGACAATGGTGACGTACTCCGCACCGCGCGCTTCCTCCACACTGAAGCCGACCGTGGGACGGAAGCGCGCCATGAAGCTCAGCGCGTCGACGAAGAGTTCGCCCGCTGCGCCGTCGCCCGGTGGAAAGAGCATATAGTGGCGCATGGTCTTGAGTCCTGCACCCTGCTGAATCTGTCCAATGCGCTCGAACAGTAGATCACGCCAGCGGTTGCCCTGTGTCCACTCGCCCCCTGGACAGACAGTCATGTTGTCGGGAAACTCGCGATGCCCCCAGACGCGCGCCAGCGGAATCTTCAGCTCCTGCATCAGCCAGGCCACCAGATGCGCACCGGAACGCAGTTGCGTAGAGGTGGGAATTTTGCCGTTCATGAAGCTGCCGGCAAAGACGATGCCTGCTGAATACCCATAGTGGCGCACCAGATGGTAAGAGGCGGTTTCAAGCTGGTTGGTCTGATCGATGATACCATCCTCGTGCACGAAAAAGTGATAGCCGATGCCCGGCCACGCCTCTTTGCCGCGCGACGGGTCAGCAGCAATGTGCAATTCAGCAATGCGTGCCGGGCCAACACGCGGCGGCGCTGCGGTGTGATGAATGGCGATGTGCGTAATCTGGCTGAGCGAACGCCGTTCATAGCGCAGCTTCACATGGCGCGGCAACTGGTCGACAAGATTGCGCAGTGGCGGCGGCGGTACAACATACGATCCCGACACAGCTGCTCTGGCCTCGGCTTCCTTGCGCATACGCTGCAACTCGCCGTTGAGTTCGAAGCGAGCCTCCTCGGCTCTGGCCAGCGCAGCCTCCTGATCCATCAGGCTCTGCTCCAGACGGACGATCTGATCGCGCAGCGGCGCCTCGATCGCTGTGACATCGCTCCCCCCACTTGCGCGACGCGCAGCCATAAGCAGCGCCCGCTTCCAGGCACGGCCAACCTCCCACTCGCGGCCCGGCGACGGCGTGGCAACAAACTCATTCACGCCCTTGACCGCATCCAACGTCAGCCCAGGGTAGCGCAGCATCAGCCAGGTCATGAGACGGCCGGCAGCCGCCAGCTGGTCGGGCGTGGGCGCGCCGCCGTTGCGAAAATCACCGGCAAAAGCGATGCTGATTGCCTCGCGGACATACGGTTCCGGTGTATCGGGCACAGCATCGAGTGGCTGGGTCTGGCGGATCACACCGCGGCTGTCGATGACGAAATCATAGAGCAGCCCCGGCCACTCACGGCGGTGCACAATGGCTAGCTCCTCCAGCGCAGTATCGGCGGGCGCGCCTGTGTCGTGGATCACGATGTAGCGCACTGCTTCGTCGCTGCGCGGCCGGTAGCGCTGCGCGTCACGCGGCAGCCGATCATAGACGGCCAGCATGCGCAGCCCCCCTGCATCGCCTTCACCGGTGGCCGGCTGCTCCTCGAGCTGGCGCTGCGCCTCAGTCAAGTCCGCTTGCACGCGGACAAGTGTCCGCTCCATCTCGGCCTCATGCCGGGTCAGAGCCTCCACCTGCTGCACCAGTGCCTGGTTATGCGTGCGCACTTCCACCAGGAGACGGTCCACCTCCGCATTGCGCTCGCTGTCGCCGGCACCGGCGCTGAGGGCAGCAAGATGCAGCCGCACCTGGCGCGCCAGGATATCCTTCCACCGCGGCCCCTTGTAAAAGGTCTCACCAGGGCTCTCGCTCGAAATCAACTC
>CAIRNL010000462.1 GCA_903879975.1 uncultured Chloroflexota bacterium
CTGGAACAGCGCATGGCCGAGGCGCACAACGATGATCTGCTGGCCACCTATAGCGTGGCGCAGGAGCACTTCGAGCACGCTGGCGGCTATGAGTACGAGCAGCGCATCAGCCAGGTGCTCTACGGGCTCGGTTTCACGCGCAGCGAATGGAACCTGTCGATCGGCATCCTCAGCGGCGGGCAGAAGACGCGCGCGTTGCTGGCGCGTCTGTTGCTCGAAAAGCCCGATCTGCTCATCCTCGACGAACCGACCAACCACCTGGACGTGCAGGCTGTCGAGTGGTTGGAAGGCATGCTGCGCACATGGGATGGCGCGCTGCTGATCGTCTCCCACGATCGTTACTTTCTCGACAACGTAGTCAACCGTATCTGGGAGATGAGTCCGTCAGGATTCGAGACCTATCACGGCAACTACAGCCACTATCTCCAACAACGCCAGGAACGGTGGGAGCGCCGCGAGATCGAGTTCAACGCGGTCAAGGAGCGTTTCCTGAGCGAGCTCGACTACGTCAAACGCAACATTGCGCGCGATGCCACCAAGAACCAGGCTGTTGGCCGCCTGCGTCGCCTCATCCGCGAGGTGCGCGTGGTCGAGGCTGGCGGGCTCGACCTGCTGCTCAGCAAGAACTGGGGGCAGGTCATGGACGAGGTCGATATCTCTGAGGCCAAATGGGGCGTCGCCGACGTCGAACAGGCGATCAAGGGGCTGCGCAATCCAGTCATTCGCCCGCCGCAGCTGAATCTCAAACTCAAAACGACGCTGCGCAGCGGCAATCTTGTCCTGCGCACGTCAGACATGACCATCGGCTATCCAGGCAAGGCCCTCTTCACCGCCGATCCCATCACGCTAGAGCGGGGCGAGTGTGCTGCGCTCATCGGCCCCAACGGCAGCGGCAAGACGACCTTTCTGCGCACATTGCTGGGCGAACTCGATGCACTGGCCGGACAGCTTCGCCTGGGCACGAATCTGAAGATCGGCTACTTCTCGCAGGCGCACGAGCGACTCAACCCCAACAACACCGTGCTGGACGAATTGCTCAGCCACAAGCAGATGTTGCTCGGCCCAGCACGCAACTATCTGGCGCAATACCTCTTTCGCGGCGAGGATGTCTTCAAACCCGTGCGGCTGCTCAGCGGCGGCGAGCGTGGCCGGCTGGCGCTGGCGATCCTGGCGCTGGATGGCGCCAACTTCCTGTTGCTCGACGAGCCTAGCAACCACCTGGATATCCCGGCGCAGGAAATTCTGCAAGAGGTGCTCGAACATTTCGACGGTACGATCCTGCTCGTCTCGCATGACCGCTACCTCATCGACCACCTGGCCACTCAGGTGTGGGAACTGCGCAAGAATCGGTTGGAAGTCTTTCCCGGCACCTATGCCGAACTTGTCGCCGCACGCCAGCAGGCGGCCGAGGCCGGCAAACAGGCAGCTGCCGAGGCGCGCTCGGCCGTGCGCAGTGACTACGTGGCGAGCAAGCAATCGCGTGCTGAGGAGCGCAAGCGGGCGAAGGCCGTCGCTGACGCCGAAGAACGCATCCATGCCCTGGAGGCACAGCTGGCGCAACTAGAGAACGATCTGCATGTCGCAACTGTCGAGCAGAATCTCGGTGGTATCCAGCGGCTGGGCCAGGCATACACCGACACGCAGGCTGAGTTGGAGGCAGCGATGGAGGAGTGGGCAGAACTGGCGTAAAGAGGAGAAATCAGATGCGCCCAAAAGCTTTTTCCAGCTCGTTCGCCGACAGCTGAATCATCGTCGGCCGGCCGTGAGGGCAGGTGCGCGGCGATTGGCAGAGTTCCAGTTGGCGCACCAGTTCCTGCATCTCGATGTCGCTGAGCAACTGGCCGGCCTTGATCGTAGCGCGCTTGCAGACCATCTTGACCAGCTGCGCCTCCATACTCTCCCCCACCAGGTTGCGCCGCTCGGCGAGCGTGGCGACGATCTCCTCCAGGGTGCGCTGCGGGTCTTCGCCCGCCAACACGGCCGGTACCGCACGTACGAGATAGGTATCGCCGCCAAAGGGTTCGATCGCAAAGCCGATGTAGTGCAATGCTTCCAGGTAGGCCGCCACCTGGCCGGTCAACCTGGTGCCGACGTGGAGCGTCAGCGGATCGAGCAAGTGCTGCTGCGCTACGTCACTCGTACCCGACGCCGTACGTTGCGCCATGAACTGCTCGTACATGATCCGCTCGTGTGCAGCATGCTGGTCGATGAGGAACAGCCCTTCCGGACCCTCCGCCACAATATACATGGCACCCACCTGGCCGACGACGCGCAGAGGCGGCAACTGCGGCACGCGCTGCGCCAGGGATGGCGTACGGTAGACGTCATCGGCATTCTCGGGCGGCGTGCGTGGCGTGGTGCTGGGCGCGCGGGTGTCTGCGGCGGTGGCAGCCAGCGGCGGCAGAATCGGTCTGGTCGGAGCGACCGGCGGGACGTACATCTCCAAGTGTGGCTGGTTGCCGGCGCCGATGATCGCCTCGCGCCGCGTTGCCCAGCCCGCCGGCAGTGCACCCGGCTCGGCATCGGATCGCCCAATACGCCCCCCGTCGTCGATACCCACATCGGGCACGGGCGCCACGCCGACGACGGTGCGCCGCACACTTTTCTGCACGGCGGCAAAGACGCTCCGTTCCTCGGCGAAGCGCACCTGCGTCTTCTGCGGATGCACGTTCACGTCGACCTGCGCCGGGTCCAGATCGACAAAGACAACAGCCACGGGGAAGCGGCCCACGGGCAGCAGGGTGTGATAGGCCTGCACCACGGCATGGGTGAGGCTGCGATCCTCGACGTAGCGCCGGTTGACAAAGAGATCGATGGCGCTGCGGTTGGCGCGCGTCAGGCTGGGCAGGCTGACGAACCCGCTGATCTGCGGCGTGCCGTTGGGTCTGGGCAGTGGAGCAACTGGCCCGCGGTTGCCGTGAAAGTCCACGTCCAAAGCCAGCGCGTCGAGATTGGCCGTCTCCGCGCCACGCCCACCGCCCAGGCGTACCATCTGTTGGGCATTTTCCTTGCCGTAGATCATGATCAGCACGTCGAACAGATTACCGCTGCCTGCAGACTGAAAGACGAGGCGCCCGTCGTTGACAAAGCTCAAGCGTCGTTCCGGGTAGGCCAGCGCGTAGCGCTGCACAATCGCGGCAATGTGCCCTGACTCCGTGGCGGCCGCGCGCAGGAACTTCTGGCGCGCCGGCATGTTGAAGAAGAGATGTTCGACGTTGACAGTGGTGCCGATCGGGGCGCCGGCACGTGCCGGCGCGCGCTGCGTCCCCCCCTCGACACGCACGGTCGTAGCGAAGGCTTCGTCCACGTGCCGACTGGTCAGCGTGAGTTGGCTGACGGCAGCGATGCTGTACAACGCTTCACCGCGGAAGCCAAAGGTGGCAATGTGGTTGAGGTCATCGACGGTAGCAAGTTTGCTGGTGGCATGGCGCTCGAAGGCCAGGGCGATCTCGGCCGCTGGAATACCGTGCCCGTTGTCGACCACGCGCAGCAGGCGCCGCCCGCCCTCCTTCACCTCGACGCGTATCTCTGTGGCGCCGGCATCGATGCTGTTTTCCAGCAACTCTTTGGCGGCATTCGCCGGCCGCTCGACAACCTCGCCGGCGGCGATCTTGGATGCAACTTCCGGTGCCAGGAGATGGATAGACATGGAGGTATTATACCACGGCGCGGGATAGGAGCGTAGGCAATCAGCCGCCGGCCATTGCTGGGACGAAGTGAATCTCGCTGGCGCCGGTCAGCTTGTGGCGCCAGCCCCGTGCCGCAATGACGCCATCGACGGCTACGGCGATGCCGGGGCGCAATCTACCATTCTCAGACAGACGCGCGGCCAGTCCGGGGAATTGCGCGTCCAGTGAGTCGATCACAGCGCCGACCGATGTGCCGTCCACCGCGACACGCTCGACGCCGTGCGTCAGATCGCGGTGGACGGGCGGGATCCAGACTTCGTGCGGCATGGGCTGCTCAGGCAGGCGTGGCGTCAGCCTGGCTCAGCAACGCAGCAGTGATGCGCGCCGGCGACATGGGCAGTTCAGCCATACGCACCCCCGTGGCATGGTAGATGGCGTTCGCAATGGCTGCCGCTGGCGGTACAATCGGGACTTCGCCCACGCCGCGCACCCCATAGGGATGGCCAGGATTGGCCACCTCCACGAGCACCGTGTCGATCATGGGCAGGTCCAGTGCAGTCGGCATACGATAGTCGAGGAGGCTGGCGTTGAGCAGGCGCCCGCGGTTGTCGTAGATATACTCCTCGTTGAGCGCCCAGCCGACACCCTGTGCGGCGCCGCCCTGTAACTGGCCTTCTACGTAGGCGGGGTGGATCGCCGTTCCCACATCTTGGACCGCAGTGTAGCGGAGGATCGAGACCTTGCCTGTCTCCAGATCGACCTCGACATCGACAATGTGGACGCCAAAGCCAGGTCCGTAGCTCTGCGGATGGACAGAGGCGCTGACGGCCACCGGTACGTCAAGCTTGCCTGCCAGCTCGCGGAAGCTCATGCTGTCGCCGTTGTGAGAGAAGACGCCATTCCGCACGGCAACGTCATCGACGGATACATCCCAGTAATCGGCAGCGCGCTGGCGCATCTCTGCGAGGATCTTCTTACCGACCTCGTAGACGGCCCAGCCTGTGCCAAAGGTCGTACGGCTGCCACCGGTCACGTCGTTGTAGCCGACGCTCGCCGTGCCCACGACCTGGGGGCGAATGTCCGCATACGAAACACCGATCGTCTCGGCCAACTGCATGGCAATGGAAGCGCGGCTTCCGCCGATGTCGGTCGAGCCTTCGACCAGGTTGACCGTGCCATCGGCGTTGACACTCGCCGTGGCGCTCGATTTCCCTCCCCAGTTGAACCAGAAACCGGCTGCCACACCCCGTCCACGCGACGTACCGGCCAAGGGGGCGGCGTA
>CAIRNL010000463.1 GCA_903879975.1 uncultured Chloroflexota bacterium
CAAGAAGGCACATTCATCCTATGTGCTCATGCCTATACATTGCTACTCTATAGACTGTTTGTTGTTTGTTGGTGTTTCGTGCGCAGTGAGGGGAAGAAGGCTATTCCACCAACTCTTCTGCGCGCACGCCCTGGCCCGGCGTTCAACCGTCAATCATTGCTAGACCGTCCATGCTGTCATTCTGAATTGCCACTGATGTGGCATGTATGGGATGATAGTGTGATGTTGTCCTATTTGCCCAGCAAGACTTTCATTCCTCTGCTTCGCGGCAGTTTTGTACGACCGCAGCTTCTCCACGTGCTCGATGAGGGGCTTTCAACGCGCCTGACGTTGATATCTGCGCCTGCCGGGTACGGCAAGAGTACGCTGGCCGCCATGTGGTTGCACACCCTGCAGGAGAGGTCAGGTGTAGAGAGTCGACCGGACTACCACTGTGCGTGGTTTTCTGTGGAAGAGAGTGAAAGCCAGTTTGAGTTCTTCTTCGGCTATCTGATCCAGGCCATTCGTACGACGGCGTCCGGGGCGTTGCCGCGCTCGTTTGATCTGCTGGCGCAACCTGCTTCTGTGGTGCCGGCGCTCTTTGCCACGGTGCTGACGACGGAGTGTGCCGACCTGCCTGCGACTGTGCTGGTTCTGGATGACCTGCATGTGGTCCGGACTGAGGCTATCTACCAGGTGCTGAATGCCGTGATTCGCCATGCGCCGAACCTGCATCTGGTGGTTCTGTCCCGGCGTGACCCACCGTTGGATATCTCGCGATTGCGTGCGCGCGGACAACTGACCGAGATTCGTCGCAGTGACCTGCAGTTCACGCTGGAGGAGACGGCTGCGCTGGTGACGAGCCGTCTGGGTCTGCTGGATGCGCAGATGATTGATGTGCTGCACAGTCGTACGGAGGGGTGGGTGACGGGGCTGCATCTGGCGACACTGCGTCTGCGCGGGCATCCGGAGCCTGTGGAGTTCATCCGTACGCTGAACAACTTTGGGGATCGCTATGTAGCGGACTATCTGTTGGATGAGGTCTTGCAGACGTTGCCTGAGGAGATGCAATCCTTCCTGATGGCGACGGCAATTTTGTCGCAGCTGTCTGCATCGCTGTGCGCTGCATTGCTGGAGCAATCGGAGCAGGAGGCGCGCGCATCACTCTCGTATCTGGACCGCAACAATCTCTTTCTGATTGCGCTGGATGATGTTGGGAAGTGGTACCGCTATCACCATCAGTTTCGGCAATCGTTGCTGGCGCATGTCTGGGGTGCAGGGCAGGATGTGACCGTGCTGCACCGCCGAGCGGGTGTGTGGTATGCGGCGAACCGGATAATCGACGATGCGTTGCATCATCTGACGCTGGCAGGTGAGGTGGAGGCGGCTGCCCGTTTGATTGAAGAGAATCTGGCGGAGATCTTCAATGCGGAACGCTACCACGACCTGAATCGCTGGCTGGGCTATCTGCCAGGAGCGACCGTGAGCATGCGGCCCCTGCTGCTCGGGGCACGCGCTGTCTATCTTGGAGCAATCGGGGATTTGCGGAGTGTACCCGATCTGGTGCGTGCGGCGGAAGGTTTGATTGAGCGTGGAGTGGGTATTGACTCTTCCGAGGCACGGGATGAGGCAGTTGGCATCTGCGGGATCAGCGTGGCGGGGCTTGCGTTTGGCCATCTTTCGTTTGGGGAGCGTTTGGCCATCGGGCAACGGGCGCTGGCACTTCTCCCACGGCAGCACCAGATGATGCGCGGTGCACTGTATAACGAGATTGCCAACCGCCTGCGCAACATGGGGCAGTTTGAAGCTGCGAATGATCTTCTGATGCGTGCTCTGGAGGCTTCAAGCCCTGCAGAAGGGGTCATGCGTGTCCGGATTCGACTCAGCCTCGCTCTGGGCTACTATCTGGGTGGCTCTCTGGTCGAGGCAGCGGAGCATACCGGCTGTGTGATCGAAGAGGCGCACGCGACCAATGCAGTCTATGCCCTCTGCATTGCCCGCTATGGGATGGGGGCCGTTCTGCTGCAACGATTCGAAATCGAGAAGGCGCGGCATTTCCTTGCATTGGCATGTGACCCGGACCGTCCCGGGATGCTTAATGTCAAGATTCTGGCAGGCTATGCGTTGATGCGCCTGCTTGCTGAAGAGGGAGAGCAATTCGATCCGGACGATATCGACCGGAGGATTGCCCAGACGGCCAAAGCCGATGGAGCGGCGGCGTTTGCATCACAATTTGCAGCACTTTCAGCCTTCAGCAGGTGGGCTGCCGGAGACAGGAATTCTGCGCGTCACTGGGCGTTTCAGGAATATTCCCTCTTGTCGAATGCCGAGTATGAGATTGCGACGTTGGTGCGTGCACGCATTCTGCTGGATGAGGGATCCACAGCGGCCCTGGCGCATGCAGAGGCGACGCTGCGCGCGCACCTGACAAGTGCATGGACAGGCCACCTTGGGTTTATCACACTGGAGGTGCGCCTGTTGCTGGCGCAGGTCTGCCGGCAGCGTGGCGACCATGCGCAGGCGCTCGACATGATGGAGGCGCTGGTGAGCGATGCGTATCCCCGTGGTTTTCGCCGCCTCTTTCTGGACTCTGCTGTCGATGGATCCGGTATGTTGAGCGCACTGGCTGCGCAGGGACGTTGTACCCATGAGGCAGAGACACTGCTGCGCCTTGTCACCGCGAGCACTTCCGAGAGTTCGACTGTTGCTGTGATCGGCGATCCCTCACATACTCTGCACCGGCTCCCGTTGTTGAAGCCTTTGACGATGCGCGAGCAGGAGGTTCTCGTGATGCTGAGTCGTGGCTTTGACTACAAGAGGATTGCCGAGTATCTGATTGTCTCCCCCAATACGGTGCGCAACCATCTGTATAATATTTATGAAAAGCTGAACGCGCGCTCCCGCAGCGACGCTCTGGAGACTGCACGGTCTCTGGGGATTCTTCCTGCAGCGTAAAGCCTGGATTCTCCTTGGGCCGCCAGCTTGTCGGCGAGCGTTGCGCTCCCTTTGTGTGGTCCGGGTTTAGTCCTTTCTCCTGCTCCTCTCCGCGGTTTCCTGCGTTCGATTTCCATCCATCGGTGAGACTGAACAGCGCGTGTCCTGTTCGGGTCTCATTCTGCTATCCGGCAGTGAGTTGTCGACCCGGGTAGTACGTTCACCGCGCCTGCAAGCATCTGTTACGCACTGTCCGGCATCAGCAGTCGGCCAACGGCTGCGAAGTGCGTCGCTCAATCTGGCGCAGCGCTGTATTCCGCTCATGAGGGTGCCCACGTATTTGAGTCAACATTGCTGAGAGTAGTGCATGTTGCACTATTGTGGTGGTTTTTTGTCGCTTATGTTCGTTGAAAAATAGTGTTGCTTGCACTATTGTACCGACCCTTTCCGGGGATTATTATGTTTCTCGATTAGATGCGTGTTCTGCACTCTCTCGCGGTGCCTGGCCGTTCTGACCGGAATGGATCAATTGCATGACCAATACCAGACAGTGCTACGTCATCTTGCTTGCCAATGTGCTGGACACTCGCTGGAGCGATTATTTCGAGAACGAGGACACGGGCATCTCTCTGGTCGAGCAACGGGATGGTATGCACTGGACGCAGATCGCCGTCAGTGTTGTGGATCAGGCCGAGCTGATTGGCATGGTCGATCTCCTGCATGATTTTGGCATGAAGATTGAGCGGGTTGTCCGGCTTCACGCGATCGGAATGGGTACCGAGATCGGTGTGGGTTCCCGGATCGGTGAGGGCGCCGGAGTACCCCACCACCATTAGCCGTTCGTGTTGTACAGGACAATGCCGAGCCCCCTTTCAGTAGCAAACAGGTATCCCGCAGTTCCCGGTACAGACAGTGATTTTCCTTGTGAATTGCAGCAAACCAACCGAGGTCATCCCACGCTCAAGCGCGTTCTGAACAGCGTACTCATCACCATCTGTGCTCATGTCTACACAATGCTACTCTATTGACTGCTTTTTGCTTGTTGGTATTTCGTGCGCGGTCAGGGAAAGAAGGCTATTCCACTAACTCTTCTGCGCGTACGCCCTGGCCCGGCGTTCAACCGCCAATCATTGCTAGACCATTAATGCTGTCATTGCTCCTAGGAGTCTTGTATGCCGAATCAGATGAAAATCCTGCTTGCCGTCGCACTCAGCATTCTCGCCGTGCTGGGGGGGGTAGTGACCTCCAGTCTGGCGGCGCCCGCTGAGGG
>CAIRNL010000464.1 GCA_903879975.1 uncultured Chloroflexota bacterium
ATAGCCCAGGTGCAGCAGAACACGAGACGATCGAGGGGATCGAGATTTTTCGCCCGCGCTATTGGTGGCGCGAAGCGGACGAACTGCTGCGCAAAGATGGCGGCGGCCTGCCAATCACCCTGCGTCGCTATCCATTAGCGCGCGTGCAACTAGTGCCTTTTTTCATCGGTCACATGCGCGCGATTGCAGCAGTTGGTCGTGATGCCGAGATCGTCCACGCACACTGGACGATCTCAGGCGGTGCCGCAGTGTGGAGTCGTCCCGTTCACCGCCGCCCCGTGATCGTGACGGTGCAAGGCAGTGACATCTTTCAGGTGCCGAACCTACCTTTCGGTGCAACCTATACACGCCACGTACTCGGGCAGTGCCAACGAGCCACTACACTCACAGAGGCACTCTACAGGGCTGCCAAACGAATTGGTGTGGATGAGCACAAACTCACAGTAATCCCGAATGGTGTCGACATCCATGAATTCGTCCCAGCACTGACGCCGAAACGAGAGAAAGTGATTCTTTTTGTTGGATTCCTGATCAAACGCAAGGGAGTTGCGTTCTTGCTCGATGCTGCAGTGAAGGTGATCGCGCGCCATCCGGACTATCGCATTGTCATTCTGGGCGAGGGACCGGAAGAGGGAGCGCTACGAGAACAGACAGTGCGCCTCGGCATTGAGAAAGCAGTCAGGTTCCTCGGATTTCAGCCACAAGCAGTTGTCCGCGACTGGATGCAACGCGCACAACTGTTTGTGTTGCCATCAGTCGAGGAAGGCCAGGGTGTCGTACTACTCGAGGCTCTGGCATCGGGCACACCCGTCATAGGCAGTGATGTCGACGGCATCACTGAAGTCATCACGCCTGCCGTTGGGCGTCTCTTTCCGGCTGGCAACAGCGCAGCGCTAGCTGAGCAGGTCCTAGAACTGGTCGAGGATGAAACGCTCCGTCTCCAACTAGGTCTAGCAGCACGTCGACGCGCAGAGACAGAATATGATTGGGATCGCCTGGCGCTTGAATACATCACACTTTACAGGCAGGTACTATAGCTGTGCAAAATTGGATCGCAAAGCGACGCAGACTAATTGAACGTGAGGCAACTACCATTAGCGAACGGCGCAACCTGTCGCCGGTTTTTTATGCCCAGTACACATCCGTCCTACCAGCACTGCGTCGCTACGCGCAGGGTCGCCTGATCGACCTGGGTTGTGGCACAGCACCATTCGCCGATCTGATCGGCGATCAAGTCAGCACGTACCATGGGCTCGACTTGTGGCCACGATCCCCGCGCACAGTGTTAGCTGCTGACATCCAGCAACTTACCATGATTCGCGATGAGACATACGACACAGCCATTTCACTGGAGGTTCTCGAACATGTCCCTGCTCCGTGGCTTGCAGTCGACGAGATCTACCGAATCCTAAAGCCGGGCGGCTACTTCGTGCTCACGGTGCCCCACCTGAGCCGGTTGCACGATGTGCCGCATGACTATTATCGATATACGCGCTTCGGGATCAGTTATCTGCTGCGGCGTAGCGGATTCGAAATCATTACGATCGAAGAGAAAGCGGGCCTAGCGACCTTTCTAGGTCACCAACTATCGACCGTTCTCATCAGCGTGGGCCGTGCTGCCGGCGCGCTTCGCACCCCCCTAGAAGCCGTCAACAAGTGGCTGGTGACGAAACCAGCTTATATGCTGGATCGACATATCCTGCCTATGGGGCTGTTCCCGGTTGGCTATCTGGCTGTTGCGCGGCGACGGCTACAAACAGGTCATGCTGGCGAACGCTGAGAGAGGGGTATTCCATGTCTGAGCGTGGCTATCAGCCAGATTTTTTTGCACTTTCGGAGCCCGTACGCGATCCGGGACGACGGAAACAAAAGGCAGAAAAGATCCGCTGGGTGCTCACCAATTTCGCGCCTTTCGACCTTGCGAACGCGACATGTCTGGATGTGGGCTGCTCATCCGGTATGATGACGGCCACGCTTGCCTCATTGTTCAGGCACACCTATGGTCTCGACTTCGACTCCCTGGCATTGGCAAGTATCCAACCGGAAGATTGCGTCGAGGTCTCCTATCTGCGCGGCGATGCCATGGGGATGCCGCTGCCGGATGCATCGATCGACGTTGTCATCTGTGCCCAGGTGTACGAGCATGTGCCGGATGATACCCGTCTCTTCCCCGAGATATTCCGCGTCTTGGCACCAGGCGGCATCGTCTTCTTCAGCGGACCGAACTGGCTGTTC
>CAIRNL010000465.1 GCA_903879975.1 uncultured Chloroflexota bacterium
CCACAGGAGTGCGCGAATCCCCAGCCCCAGCGCGTCCCACAGCATCGCCAGGCCACGCACGAACGGCCACTGCCCCCACGTGCTGGTGTAGATCTTGGCTGTCAGCGGCTCTTCATGGAGCACGATCTTACCCTGCGGGTTGCGCACGGCCACGGCCATGCGCTTGCGCCCGCGCATCATGACACCTTCGATGACGGCTTGCCCGCCGTAGTATTGTTTTGCCATAGGACTAGATTGTAACACAGGGCAGGCTTGGCACCACAAGCCCCGGCGCGCCCGGGGTCTACTTCTGCTCTTGCCCAGTACTGGGGGCGTGCCAACGATCTGCGACATCCCCCCGGTGTACCCCGCGCATCGTGTTTGACGTGCTCGGTGCAACGATCTATGATGCCAAGTGAACACCCTGCATCGGCAGAGTGAACAGGTACGTCCGGTCATTTTTGTTCGCAGCACCCGCGAGGAAGGAACTTACGATCCACATGGACACTTCGAGTTTGATGGACAATGTGCGTCGCGCCGTAACCTTCGACGCAACCTTTTATCGCCAGGCGGCCAACGACGAGCGCCAGGGACAAAAGGCGATGCAGGTCGTGCTGCTGGTGGCTGGGCTCTCGGCCATCGGCTCGTTTCTGGGCAATATCCTCGGCGGCAACTTCTTCGGCGCTTTTGCGGCGCTCCTCCTGTCGCTGGCGGCTGTGGTTGTCGGCTACTATATCTGGGCCTATGCCGTGCAGTGGGTCGGCGCGCAGTTTTTCCAGGGGCGAGCCACGGCGCCACAGTTGCTGCGCACGCTAGGCTATGCCTACGCGCCCATGGCGCTGGGACTGCTCAGCTTCATCCCCTGTTTCGGCGGGCTGATCGCCTTCGTTGGCTGGATCTGGGCGATCGCCTGCGGCTTCTTTGCCGTGCGCGAGGTGCACCAGCTCGACGACGGCAGGACACTCATCACGGTCGTCGTGGCCTGGATCGGCGTTGCCCTCATCATCGGCCTCATCAGTGTGATCCTCAGCGCCCTCTTCGGCATCAGCGCCTTCGGCATGAGTGCCCTGTTCGGCCGCTAAGCGCCTGCGGCGGGCCGGCACTGCACCTGTGTGACGAGACCGGATTTCCAGGCGAAGTCCGGTCTTCTGTTTCTCCCGGCAGCGCCCCGCCGTGGTATAGTGCAGCCAACCAAAGGAGACACCATGCAAGTCGAGCTTTTGGCGCTGACCCAGCGCAACCCTGCCCTGACCCCGTCCAACCTGACGGAGATGGGCGATCTGCCGGCGATCTTTGCCGGCAAGAGCACCTACGGCGAAGCGATCATGGAGTTCGCCGGCCGCGTCTGCTATCGCAGCACGCAGCGCATGGGCAGCGCGCCTGATTTCATTGCTGCACGCGTGCGCGAGGGGCACGAAGACATCATCGAGCACATCGTGGTCACCGTGCGCATTCGCGACTCAGCGGAACCACTCTCCTGGCGCATGCTCAACCGCCATTGCGAGGTAACGGACGCCGGCGCCAACGAGTGGATCGTCAGCGCCAATACGCGCGTCTGGCTCGACTTTTTCCGCCAGGGTGTGGCGCTGGAAGCACTGCCCATTTTGAAGGCAGTCTCTCCGTCGGTCTTTGCAGGATTCGAGGGCGATTCGAGCCTGGATCTGGGCGATTGGGAACGTGCGCAATCAGTCGATGCAACGCCGGGTGAATCTCCAATCGCCGATCTGCGTTCTCTGCTGCCGGCCCAGCTCGGCCCCATGCGTGTCACACTGCTTGGCTACACGCAGCCAGTGCTCGACGATCCCAAACTGCTGCTGCACCACGGTTCGGCGACCTTCTTCTTCGAAGGCATCAGCCGCACCTGCACGCACCAACTCGTCCGCCACCGCCTGGCGAGCTTCAGCCAGGAATCGCAGCGCTACGTGGAACTGAGCAAGGGAGGCTGGCAGGCCATCGTGCCGCCGGCAGTGGCGGACAACCCCGCAGCCATGGCCGAGTTGACCGAGTTCTGGCACATCGCCGAGACGAAGTACGCCCGCCTGCGCGAGTTGGGCATTCGCAAAGAGGATGCGCGCTTCCTGCTGCCCAACGCTGCAGAGACACGCATTGTCACTTCCATGAACTATGCAGCGTGGAGCCATTTCCTCTGGCTGCGCGCAGTCGACAAAGCTGCGCAGTGGGAGATTCGCGCCATGGGGCAGGAGGTACTCAAGATGCTGTATGCGATTGCGCCGGCAGTCTTCGCTGAGCACTGGCGGGTCTACCAAGAACAGTTTGTTTGAGGGATCGCAGTCACGGGTCACGGCTGGCGAGAGGGCGAACTGGCAAAATCCTGGGATCTATCGACCTTGACTTCAG
This sequence comes from uncultured Chloroflexota bacterium, assembly GCA_903879975.1. Lineage (GTDB taxonomy): Bacteria > Chloroflexota > Anaerolineae > Caldilineales > Caldilineaceae > Caldilinea. Next base: position 2,338 of record CAIRNL010000465.1, read on the forward strand.
AGGCCAGCCAGCCGTGCCGTCTCTGCATCGATGAGCGCGCGGGCGGTGCGGGTCAGCGCGTCGTAGTCGGTGTATTGCCGGGCATACCCCAAGTTGAACACGTAGTCAAAATCCGGCGGGTTCTGTCCCTGCGTGTGCTGGAGCACTGTTTCCAGCTTGTCAAAGGCTTTGGCCAGCCGCGCCTCTGCGGTCGCAGCGGCGTGGTATTCGTCCCACAATGCCAGCAGTTCCGCGCGCGTGTCGGCTGGCAACGGCGCCAGCAAGGTCAGCAAATCCTTGCGTTCCTCGACAGCTTTGTCCAAGCCCGGGTCCTGGTGGATGGCCGGAATATCGCCGTGCAGCGCCTCGCCCAGATCGTGGATGACGCACATCTTGAGCACGCGATGAGGGTCAACCTCCGGGTACTCACCGGCGAAGATCATGGCCATCAGGCAGAGGCGCCACGTATGTTCTGCCGTGCTCTCCGGGCGCCCCTGCGCGGTGTAGCCGCTGCGCAGGGTGCTTTTGAGTGGCTCTGCCCCGCGCAGGAAGTCCAGCATCTGCCGGGTTCGCTCCTCCCTATTGCCAGCATCCCTGCGCGTTGCCATCTTGATCTCTGAATACTGCTGGAATTTTGGCGCAGAGGCGCAGAGAGAGAGTGGCGGGGTCGCCCACTCAACGCATTGCTCTGCGTTCCCTCTGCACCTCTGCGTCAAACCAAATTTCAGGCCGCGAGCGACGCGCCCGAGCCAGCAGCCGCACGCAGGGCAGCCGCACGGTTCGTCTCTTCCCACGGCAACTGGATGTCGTCGCGACCGAAGTGACCATAGGCGGCCGTCTGGCGATAGATGGGACGGCGCAGGTTCAGGTCGCGGATAATTGCGCCTGGACGCAGGTCGAAGGTCTCCTCGATGAGTTTGGCGATCTTCTCGTCGGCGATCTTGCCCGTGCCGAAGGTCTCGACGTTGACGCTGAGCGGGTGCGCCACGCCGATGGCATAGGCCAGCTGGATCTCGCAGCGCGTGGCCAGACCCGCAGCGACGATATTCTTGGCGACCCAGCGGGCTGCGTAGGCTGCGCTCCGGTCGACCTTGGTGCAGTCCTTGCCGGAGAAAGCGCCGCCACCGTGCCGCCCCATGCCACCGTACGTATCGACGATGATCTTGCGCCCGGTCAGGCCTGCGTCGCCCATGGGGCCGCCCACCACGAAGCGGCCGGTCGGATTGGTGTAGATTTGCATGTCACGGTCGACGAATTCGCCCGGCAGCACTGGATCGATGACATGCTCGATGAGTGCCTGGCGGATCTCCGCCTGGCTGATCTGCGGGTCATGTTGCGTGCTGATGAGGACGGTATGGATGCGTTTGGGTTTGCCATAGGAATACTCGACGGTGACCTGGGTCTTGCCGTCCGGGCGGAGCCAGGGCAGAATGGCCTGTTTGCGCACCTCGGTGAGGCGGCGGGCCAGCTTATGCGCCAGATAAATGGGCATGGGCATGAGCGTGGGCGTTTCGTCACAGGCAAAACCGAACATCATGCCCTGATCACCGGCGCCGACCGCCTCGATCTCGTCGTCCTCAGTGTCCATTTCGCCGCTCTTGAACTCCTGCGCGCGATCCACCCCCATGGCGATATCGGGGCTCTGCGACGCAATGGCAATCTGCACACCACAGGTGCTGCCGTCGAAGCCCTTGTCGCTGCTGTCGAAACCAATGTCGTTGACAACGCTGCGCACCAGTTCGTCAAAGTTCACAAAGGCCGTCGTCGTGATCTCGCCCAGACACATGACAAAGCCGGTCTTGACCGCGGTCTCGCACGCCACGCGTGCCGTCGGATCCTGCGCCATGATCGCGTCGAGCACTGCGTCGCTGATCTGGTCGCACATCTTGTCCGGATGCCCCTCGGTCACCGATTCGCTGGTGAAGAGAAGGCTTGGGGAAGTCATAAAGGTAGTCATTACGGTTATCTCCCAAAAAAATCAATCAGGTTTCTGGCAGAAACCTGATTTGTCAACTCAAAGATTCACGACGAACCCTAGTGTCCTGTCCCCAGGCTCCACTCGTTCAGATAGGCTTCCTGCTCGGGCGTGAGCACATCGATCGCTATGCCCATGGCGGTCAGCTTGAGGCGGGCAATCTCGCTGTCAATCTCGGCCGGCACGTCATAGACCTCGCCCTTCAGCTCGCCGCCGTGTTTGAGCATGTACTCCGCAGCCAGCGCCTGGTTGGCAAAGCTCATGTCCATGACCGCGCTCGGGTGGCCCTCGGCTGCGGCCAGGTTGACCAGGCGCCCTTCGCCCGCCACATAGAGGCGGCGGCCATCGTCGAGCGCGTACTCGTCGAGGAAGTCGCGCACGCGGGTGATCTTGGTACTCATCTTCTCCAGCGCCTTGAGGTTGATCTCAACATCGAAGTGGCCGCTGTTGGCCAGGATCGCGCCGTCAGGCATCAAGGCCATGTGCTGGCCGTCGAAGACATGCATGTCACCCGTTGCACTGCAGAAGATATGGCCGACTTTGGCCGCCTCGATCATCGGCATGACACGGAAGCCGTCCATGACTGCCTCGAGCGCCTTGAGCGGGTCCACCTCGGTGACGATGACGTTGGCGCCCATGCCGCGCGCCCGCATGGCAATGCCCTTGCTGCACCAGCCATAACCGCCGACCACAAAATTCTTACCCGCCAGGAGGATGTTGGTAGCGCGGATAATACCGTCGATGGTGCTCTGCCCCGTGCCGTAGCGGTTGTCGAAGAAGTGCTTGGTCTGCGCATCGTTGACGGCAATGACCGGGAAGGCCAGCTTGCCAGCCGCCGCCATGGCACGCAGGCGGATGACACCCGTAGTGGTCTCCTCGGTGCCGCCGACAACATTCTCCAGCAGATTGCTGCGCTTGGTGTGCAGCATTGCGACGAGGTCCATGCCATCGTCCATGGTGATATGCGGCTTGATGTCGAGCACGCTGTTGAGGTGGCTGTTATACTGCTCGGTCGTCTCGCCTTTGATGGCATAGACCGGCATTTCGTAGTAGGCGACCAGCGCCGCTGCGATGTCGTCCTGCGTGCTGAGCGGATTGGAGGCAGCCAACGCCACCTCGGCGCCGCCGGCCAGCAGGATGCGCATGAGGTTGGCCGTCTCGGCAGTCACGTGCATGGCTGCGGCCATGCGGATCCCCTTGAAAGGCTGTTCCTGCTTGAAGCGTTCCTCGATGAGGTCGAGCACCGGCATCTCCTTGGCCGCCCACTGCATGCGGAAGCGGCCACGCTCAGCCAAGCCGATGTCGGCAATGTCATGCGATCGTTCTTTGGTTGAAGTTGTCATTCGTTATCCCCGTAACAAGTAAGAAAGAGTAGGAGGGTGTCAATCATCTTATGAACACGACGTTTTGCGCCGTCATCAACACGTGTCGTCTACACGCGAGCCGTTGCGATCCCTTCGCTATATGGGCAGTGCACGGTGAAGCCATGCTGCTCGTAGAGCCGCCGCGCGCCTGTGTTGCGCTGGTCGACATTGAGCACGAGAGTCGTTGCCCCGTTGGCGCGCACCTCCGCCACAATGGCCGCCAGAATTGCGCTGGCATTGCCGCGCCCGCGACAGTCCGGCCGCGTGTACATGTTGCCGATGGCCGCCACCCCGCTCGTATAGTCCACGATATGCGTGCCGCCCACAGCGGCCAGGCCACCTGCCCCATCCTCGATGCCGTAGAAGACGCCCTGTGCGATCTGATGTTCAGCAAAGGCA
>CAIRNL010000466.1 GCA_903879975.1 uncultured Chloroflexota bacterium
CCACACATCATTGACCCTGCGCTCGACGACAGCTTCGCACGTGTGCTGCTGTTGACGCTTGGCTCACTACCCTTCTGGCTGGTTCTCATTACGTTGAATCAACCGCCGGCGCCCTCCACAGGTCAGTGGCTCAGCACGGCGTGGGTGGCGCTCCTCTCCGGCGTGGTGGCGACCAGCCTCTTTGTCTATGCGCGCCACCATGCGCGCAACGCCTACGAGTTGGCCGCGGTCGATGCCACACAGGCAGGTGAGGTCATCTTTGCACTGCTGGGCGAAGTGTTCTGGCTGGGTGGCACACTGCCCGGACCTACGGCGGCGGTCGGTGTAGCACTGACCCTGCTCGGGCTGGTGCTCTACCTGCTGGCGCAGGGACGTCGCTAGGCGGGCCGTCACCGCCAGGCGCAGGCAGGATTGACCATCACCATTTTTTTGACATGACGTTTGTCGTCGCGCTGCTGTGCCATGGCTTCGGCGATCGCCTCCAGCGGGAAGGTGTCCGACAGCACCAGCTTTGGGTCGAACAGCCCGCTCTGGAGAAGGTGCAACGCCTCCTGTGCGCGTGTGCCGGGTCGCGCCATCGATGAGCGCAGCTGCTGGCGCCGCAAATGAAAGGTGTCTGCGTCGAAACGAATCGTGCCATGGCGGTCAAATGCCAGGCCGATATAGGAAATGATACAGCCGTCAGCACCGACTTGGGCAGCGAGCGGTATCTCTGACGGCGGCGCAACGATCAGAATCTTGTTGACACCACGCTGACCGAAATCCACTCTGCGCAGATCGCACTTATCGACATAGATGGGCTCGGCGCCGAGCGCAACCGCAGCATCCATACGCGCCACAGAATGGGAGCGTCCCGCCATCCAGATGCGCGCCACCTGGCGCCGCCGGCATTCAGGAATTGCGAGCAGGCCCAGCGGCCCCGGTCCGATAATCAACACCCGATCGCCCGGCCCCACCTCGGCCACCGCGGCCATATCGATACTGACGGCCAGCGGTTCAGCCAGACACGCAACGGTCGCCGGCAGGTTGCCCGCAGCAAAAACCTGTTGCTGCGGCACCACCATGTAATCGGCAAAGCCCATGTACTTGTCCCAGTAACTCTGGATGTCAGTACATTCCATAGGAAAACCGGCACAGCAGAGTTCGCACGCGCCGCACGGCGCGCTGGAGTCGAGCGCCACATGGTCGCCAGGGGCAAAGCGGGTCACGCCGGCGCCCACCTTTGTGACGATGCCGCTCACTTCGTGGCCGAAGAGTGACCAGCGCTGCGCGGTCTTGGCTGCAATATGCAGGTCAGTGCCGCAGATCGAGCAGGCGGCAACCTGCAACTGCACTTCGCCAGGTTCCGGGTCCGGCACGATGCGCTCACGCAGGTCGAAACGGTACTGGGATTTGACATAGGCAGCCCGTGTGGAGATCGACATCTCAGCTCCTTTCAACACTGATTACGCAGCACATCCAGCTCAAACAGCACAGTGGTCAGGGCGGATCGAATGGCTGCGTACGAAAAGCGCTCGTCGACCAACTGCCGGCCGGCCGGTGCCAGGCGCAACCAGAGGGCATCATCGGCGGAGAGGGCAGCCACAGCGTCAGCAAAGGCAGCTGGCGTCGCCGCAATCAACGCATGCTCGCCGTCGATGGCACCGGTGCCTTCAGCCGCCACCGGCGTCATGACCACGGGCAGGCCACGTCCCATAGCCTCCAGCACCTTGCCCTTGATGCCAGCACCGAAGCGCAACGGCGCGATGGCCATACGGCTACTGGCATAGAGTGGGGCCAAGTCGGGCACATGGCCGGTCACGAGTATGCCTGCCTGTGCCAACGCCGCCACCTTCGGCACAGGCAGGCCAGCAAAGCGCACCACTGCGCCGGGCAGGCGTGGCTGCACCTGCGGCCAGATATCGGCGACGAAGTGGCAGGCAGCGTCGCGGTTGGGCATGTGCACGAAGTTACCGACGAAGAGCAAATCTGTGCGGCCATGTGTCGCCGGGATCTCCGGTGTGACCGTGTGCACATTGGAGATCACACGCACACGAGCCTGCGGGCAGAGATGGGCGAGCAGTACTGCTTCCGTGTCGGTGACGACCAGCGTGCAGTCGGCGGCGGCAGCCAGGGCGAGCTGGCCGGCTTGCACCGTGCGTCCCTGCCGCGCAAGCCCCTCACTGTGGCGCAGTTGTGCGGCCCGGTACATACTGACGAAGGTGAGTTCGATGGTATCGAAGAGCAACGCGGCGTTCGGCGCGGCCCGTCGCATCTCGGCGACAAAATCAGCCTGCCCCGGCACGACGGCGAGCAGGATCAGGTCGAGGTCAGCACCATGCGAGGCGAGATAGGCCAAAGGCGCCTGCGGCCCGGCCGCCTGGATGCCGTGGCGGGCCAGCAACGCCTGCGCCTCCTGTGTGCGCTCTGTGTAGACGGGATGGAAGGCGTGTCCGGCCGAGAGGTTCGTGACGCAGTAGCCGAGTTCGTTCAACATCTGCATGAGGCAAAG
>CAIRNL010000467.1 GCA_903879975.1 uncultured Chloroflexota bacterium
CCCGCTGGCGTTCCCGGTGCAACCATTGTGCCTGCACGGATGAATGTGCGGGGTGGGCCAGGCACCAACTTTCCCGTGGTTACATCGGTCGCAGCTGGCTCCACATTTGAAATCGTTGGCCTGAATCCGGGTGCTACGTGGTATCAAGTCCGTGTGCCGGGGCGCGAAGAACCGGCTTGGGTCTTTGCGAACCTCACCGTGTTGAGCGGTTCGCTGGAGGGTATACCGCAGTTAGCGGATACCGAGTTGCCAGCGGAGCCAGCGGCGCAAGCGCCGGTAGCGGCTGTAAACGCCTCCACAGCGGCGGTCACTGCGCCGGTCGCAGCGCCGAACACTTCCACTGGCTTCGGCTATGGGATTACAGTGAATACGTGGCAAGGCGACAAGCAAGGCGTCGCTACCCTGGTGAAGCAACTAGGTTTTGGTTGGGTGAAGCAGCAGATTCGTTGGGAACATGCCGAGCCGGAGCCGGGCAATGTGCAATGGCATGAGATGGATGCCATCGTCAATACCATGAGCGGTAACGGGATCAATACCATGTTCAGTGTGGTAACGTCGCCATCGTGGGCACGGCCGAATCTGGGTGGGACAGGGGGACCGCCAGAAGATTTTCAACTCTTTGCCAACTTTCTTGCCTCTATTGCCGGCCGCTATTGTGGCAGCCTGCAAGCTATTGAGGTTTGGAACGAGCAGAATCTGCGTCGCGAGTGGGAAGGCTTCCCGCTAGAGCCTGCCAGTTACATGGAGTTGCTCAAGCGTTCCTATAACGCCATCAAGGGTGCATGCCCGTCGATGCTCGTCATCAGTGGCGGTACGACCCCTGCCGGTTACAGCGACGTTGCCTTCGACGACATCGACTATCTACGCGGCATGTATCAGAGTGGCCTCAAGCAATACAGCGACGGTATCGGCATCCATCCCAGTGGTTTTGCCAACCCACCGACGGTTACCTTCGAGGATTGGGCAGCAGGAAACTATAACGCCGTTTCACATGTCAATCATCGCAGCTTTTACTTCTTGAGCACGCTGCGCGAATCATGGCGGGTGATGGAGGAATTCGGTGACACGAACAAGCGCCTGTGGCCCACGGAATTCGGCTGGGGATCGACACCCTCGCCACACCCAGGCTACGAATACAAGGCGCGCATCGATGAAGCAGCGCAGGCTCGCTGGATTGTGGATTCGTTCAATATCATGGCGGGATCCGGCTATGTGGCCGTGCCCATGCTTTGGAATCTGAATTACCCACGCGAAACGGAGATGGGGGCATTTGCGATCGTTGGGCGCCCGGCGTTCGATGCCTTACGTGCCATGACCGGCCGCTAAAGTGATGGGATGTAGAAACCAGGATTTTCGAGCAGCGCCGCTGCCGAGGGGACAAACTTGCAAAATCCTGATTTCTATCGACCTTTATTGCAGAATGTAGGCAATCGGCAAACAGAACGATATCATTGGGGAATAGCGATGGCCATAAAACCGATTCTTTCGACGATGATTGTGCTGGCGAGCACCGTGGTGCTTGCTGCCTGTGGTGGTGACTCCGAGCCGACGCCAACCCCGACCAAAACTCCTGCTGCGCTGGAACAGCCTGCCACGCCGACGCCGACGCTGGCTCCGGTCAGCGTGGCTCCGACGTCAGTCCCAGAGCAACCGGCTGCCCAGCCTCCTGATACTCCAGCGCCGACACCGACGCCGACGATTGAGAAAATTGCACGTGTGACGGCGGACCAACTGAATATTCGTAGTAACGCGAGCACGGACGCCAACATCGTCAAGTTGGCGTTGGTCGGCGAGACCTACACGGTGATCAGCCAGTCGGACGATGGCCAGTGGCTGGAACTTGCGGAGAATGGCAGTGCTCTTGGCTGGGCTGCTGCAGAATTCATGGCGGTGGAAGAGCGCGTCGTCGAAGCGCCGGCTGGTCAGCCTGCGGGCAGCGAACAGACGGCACAGCAGCCCGCCCAGGCGCCCGCCGGCGGTTTCACGGGCAGCTTTGCGCCGGCAACCATGTCCAGCCCCGACTATGGTGCCCAGGTCTTCGTTTGGTGGCGCGAGGAGATTCGCGACCGCGATCTCGACCTGATGAAGGAAGGCGGCTTCAACTGGATCAAGCAGTCCTTCTCGTGGGAGTCCATCGAAGGAGCTGGCCGTGGCCTGTACGACTGGTCGATCGCAGACAAGGTCGTCACCCATGCCAATGAGCGTGGTCTCAAAATCCTGGCTCGCCTGAGCCTGGACCCTGACAAGCAGGGCTTCTGGGCAGGCGAGCCGCCGGCGAGTGGCGACGCATTTGCCGAGTATGCAGGCACCCTGGCGGCGCGCTACAACTGCCAGCCAGGCGCGATCGGCTGCATCCAGGCTTTCCAGATTTGGAACGAGCCGAACCTGGCGCGCGAGTGGGGTGGCAAGCGACCGAATCCGGCTGAGTACGTGGGTTTCCTCGGTAAAGCATACCGTGCGATTAAGGCCGCCAATGCCAATGCAATTGTCATCAGCGCAGGGATGGCGCCTACAGGCGACAACAGTGACAATGCCATGCCCGACGACCTGTTCTATGACCAGATGTACCAGGCCATGGGCGGCAACAGCAACGGCTACTTCGATGCGCTAGGGGTGCACGGCGCCGGCTATGCAGCCCCACCGGAGCTGGATCCGGCTGAGGCAGCCAGCAACGCTAAGTACGGCGGCTATCGTTTCTTTGCCTTTCGTCATGTCGAGGACATTCGCGCCATCATGGAGAAATACAACGACACGGCGAAAAAGATCGTCCTGCTGGAGTTCGGCTGGACTTTCGACCCTGTGAATCCAGCCTACAAGTGGCATGGTGCTGACGCCGGGATTGACATGTTCGTGCAGGCCGACTATCTCAAGCGCGCCTACCAGTACGCTGCTGCCAACTGGCCATGGGTAGGCTTGATGAGTCTCCTCACCATGCCGAACCTGGACTGGCTGAACGACGGCAACGGTTCGGATGAGGAGCAGTACTGGTGGGCGATTATGGAACCAAGCTCCATCGACGCTAAGGAGTGGCGTCCTGCCTATATCGAGTTGTGTATCTATCTGAACAGCCTAAAGGGACAGAAGTGCATCTACGACCCGAACCAGTGATCTTGGGATGAGGGGGGGTGACCAGGATGGAGAGGTGAACGGGGATATCAAGGGCGTTGCCGACGGCAGGCAGTGCCCTCTGACCATGTCATCTCGTCACCTGATCAGGCTTCTCCTACTGCCCGCTCATGGCGCCGAGAAGCAACTGCACCGCCTGTTCGCCGATGGTAGCAGCGGTGTCGACCCAGTCAACATTGTCAGCGAGCGCGGACAAGTCAGCGCTGTCAAACAGGGGGATCCAGATTGCCGTCGCATACCATAGGCCAAAGAGGCCCATGAGGAGCACGGCAAGAAAACTGATTCGAATGGCCCAACGGTTTTGACGCATCATAGACTGTGCTGTTCCCCGGCAGATTTGCCAACTGTAGGGCCTATGATATACTGACAGAGTGTTGAATGACGAATTTGGGTGAGTAGCTCAGCCGGTTAGAGCGCACGGTTCACATCCGTGAGGTCACGGGTTCGAGTCCCTTCTCGCCCACCATCGTTTTTCTGCCGTACGGGCACTCCTGTAATCCAGGAGTGCCCGTCTATTTATAGCGGCAGTTATTATCTGTACAGCAGCAGCGGCGCAAACTGGGGCAATCAACAACCTCACGGATGCCCAATACGCAGCGCGGCGCCGGTGGACAACTGGCGTCAGGATTGGCTTTGCACGCCGCTCCTCTTTGGGAGCTAACCGTGTGCGCGCTGCCACTGTGCCAAGCTGCAGCCAGGACTGCGGCCGCGCTTTGATGACGATGCGGTCCGATGGTAACATGGGCTGTGAAGTAGTGAAACGGTTCAACCTGCGTGGCAGTGAAAGGAGGGTCGATGTCCGTCGCCACAGCTGCACCAGAGATGCTGATGTCTGCTGCACCCTTCTCCCGCGCCATTTGTTTCCTTGTCCAGTACACACGCGAGGACGAGGCAACGATTCTTGTCAATGCGCTGCGTTTCGGCCTGGATTTACTCTATCGCCAGGCGGTCGAACAAGCGTATGGGGATGACCAAATGCCACAGGCCGAGGCGCTTGCTGCACTGGGCAGCGCCCGTGTGGCCGAACTTGACTACGCCAAACAGGCACTCCTGGCCGATATCGAACGCGGACTCACGTCATGAACTATGCTGTCTGTGACAGTGGACCGCTAACCCATCTATGGCAGATCCAGCATCGGCTATAGTATATGAAACATTTGCCGCGGCCTTTCTGCGCGGGCGTGCACTTCAAGATCATACAACGGCGACCGCTACGCCACGGACAGCCGCTGACCAGGCAGTTGCACTCCCACTGCACTACTTCAAACGCGTCCCCTTGCTCCCCCGCATCCAGTGGGCGCTCGGCGTCTTGCATTCGGTACAGCCGGCAAACCTGCTCGATATCGGCACCGGTCGTGGCAAGTTCCTGTGGCCGTTGCTCGATGCCTTTCCCGCGCTGCCGGTCACGGCGGTGGACAAGGATCTCCGCCGCGTGCGCAACCTGGACGCCGTGCATTTGGGCGGCATCGAGCTTCTGACTGTTCGCCAAGCAGACGCCACCTGCCTGCCTTTTACCGATGATGCCTTCGATGTGGTTACGATGCTCGAAGTGCTGGAGCATATCCCGACGCCGATCGGCGCTCTTGCTGAAGCTGTGCGCGTGGCGCGCCGCTATGTGCTGATCTCAGTCCCTTCCAAGCCCGATACCAATCCCGAGCATCTCCATCTCTTCACGGCAGAGACGTTCTGGACAATGCTGGGGAGCCTGGGCGTGACCAAGGTGAAGATCCAGCAGGCGCCGGGGCACTGGCTGGTGTTGGCGAACGTCGGGCGTGCTGCGTGAGCGATGCCACCTGTGTGGCGTGGAGCCGATGGCCGTGCCGCAGCCTTGGTGCCGGCAAGGTCGAACGCCAATTGCCCAAACACGCAACACGCAGTACGCTACTCCCATGTTGCTCAGCCGGGATGAATTTCGTCAACAAGTGTTTGCCCGCGACGGTGGGCGCTGCGTGATCTGCGGCGCGCCAGGCCAGGACGCGCACCACATCATCGAGCGCCGGCTCTTCGATGACGGCGGCTACTACCTGGCCAACGGCGCCACGCTCTGCGCTGCTTGCCACGTCAAGGCTGAGATGACCGTGCTCACCTGCGGCGAAATCCGCACCGCCGCCGGCATCGCCCAAGTTGTGCTCCCAGCACACCTCTATCCCGACCAGGCGTACGACAAGTGGGGCAATCCCATCCTGCCCAATGGCCAGCGGTTGCGCGGCGAACTGTTCGATGACGGCTCGGTGCAGAAGATCCTGGCTGCCGGCGGCGTGTTGGGGCAGTTCACTACCCGCGTGCGCTATCCCCGCACCTATCATCTGCCCTGGTCGCCCGGTGCGACCGACGACGACCGGATCCTGCCCGACGTGCGCAGTTTCGAGGGACAGGAGGTGGTGGTTACCGCCAAGATGGACGGCGAGCAGACCACACTGTACACGGACTATCTCCATGCCCGCTCCATTGACTGGAGCCGCCATCCGTCACGCAGCTGGGTGGCCAACCTTCACGCCCAGGTCGGCTGGAAGATCCCACCAGGCTGGCGCGTTTGTGGTGAAAACCTCTTTGCCAGGCACTCCATCCATTACCAGCACCTGCCGAGCTACTTCCTCGTCTTCTCCGTATGGAACGAGCAGAATGTCTGCCTGGGGTGGGAAGAGACCGTGGAATGGGCGGCGCTGCTCGACCTGCTCACCGTGCCGATCCTGTACGCTGGGCCGTGGGACGAGCAGCACATCCGGAGCCTGTACAGGCCGCGCTGGCGTGAGGATGAGCTGGAAGGGTATGTGGTGCGCCTGGCGGGGGCATTCACGTACGGTCAATTTCGCCGTGCCGTAGCCAAGTATGTCCGTGCGGACCACGTGCAGACGCGCCCGCACTGGTGGCACGGGCAGCCGGTGGTCAGGAATGGGCTGGCGGCATGCTGATCGTGTATTTGCGTTAGGCCACGCCGAGGTTACTTGGGAGTTAGCTGAGCTGTGCGAGTATCTGTGCTGGCGTCAACACGGCGACCGTGGCCACCTTGAAGTCATCTGGATCGCGCGTAACAATTGCATCGAGTTGCGCAATTTCGGCACAGACCATCTGAAGGTTGTCTTCGAAATCCGCGCCAGGATGGAGATGCGCCAGTTCTAACGCATGGCGATCCACGGGGCAGAATTCGAAGGCTTCCAGGCAGGTTTCGACAGCGGCACGGGCGGCTTCCCTGTCGACAAGTCGGCGAGCGACGTAATAAATGTCGGTCAGCGCTGATGCCATCAGGTGGCCGACCAGGCGACCGTCGTCATTCGCCTGCCAGATCGCGCTGGCTTCGGAAACCCACGGTTCGCGCTTAAGCAAGACATCCAGCACGACATTGGTATCGAGTAGGATGCGCATCAGCCATACTTCTCCGCCCGCCGTTCCTCCAGCAATTGGGCGATTTCTGCGTCAGTCGGGGCGGCCTGCCCGATAGCCAGCAACC
>CAIRNL010000468.1 GCA_903879975.1 uncultured Chloroflexota bacterium
GAACCCTCCCTTTGATTCCCACTGCGCCATCTGGCGAATATCGTTCAACAGGCGCCAATTCGTATCCCGGTCCGCCAGGGCATTCATGACAACAGTATCGGGCAATCTCGTCCATCTCGTTGGCCGGCATGGCCAGGAGAATTTGATTCCCCAGCTGGGCCATGATACGGCTTCCCCGTTTGGGCCATGCGCTCACCCGTTGAAAAATGATTCTTGTAGAACGGCATGATTGATTTCACCGGCGCTGAAAGTACGGCCTGTGCGCATATTGTTGATATGCAACACTGCTGGCGAATGCAGATCGAGCGGAATCTGGTAAAAGTCGCGGCCTGCGTCTTCGTAGATCTCGACAAAAGGCCGGCCATAGGCGCGCGAAGCAACAGAGACGACCTTGTTGATCACGGCTGCCACAGCATCGTCGGCGGCATCGACAGAAAGCGTTGCCACGCCCCCGTAGAGCAACGAGTCGTTGATGCGACCCATGGCAACCACTTCGTCGGCGATCAGCGGCGGAATCACGCCGAAGCCGTGCGCGTATTTCACCGTGGCGACGTCGAAACCTTCTTCTGATAACCGGTGCAGCGACTGCTCGACAATACGCGCGGCCACCTGGATCGCACAGACCAGACTGGAGTTCGGCGCCACCAGAATGTACAAGTTCTCCGGCTGGAGCCGGCAGGCAGCGGCAATCGTCGCAGCCCAATCCTCCGTAACCGGTTCGGCCGTCTGGATGGCGATCACCCCTTCATCGGCCTGGTCACGGTAACTGGTCAACTCAAAGTAGTGGTCAAGGTTGGCGTGGTTGAGCGCGCGTGCGGGTCCGGCCAGGATCGGTGCACCCTCGCGCGCTCCTTCCAGCCGCCAGCCTGCAATCTGCGACGCAACGCACGCGGCGATCGGATGATCGATCATGACGCGCACCGCCGAGAGCGTGCGGTCGCCGACGACGAAGGGTTCGTAGCTCACCTCGCCCAGGCCGCCCAGCGTGATGAGCGTGTAGAGCCTGCCGGCGGCCCAGCCGCCCGGTGCACGCTGGCCCATATCGATCACGGTGGTACCGCCCGGCAGCCGGCTCACCGTCACGCCCAACGCCTCTGGCGCGTCGAGGATGCGCCGAACAATTTTCATCGCCTCACGGTTGATGCTGACCATCATAGCCTCCTGTAGACCGCAGATTGGGCGGATCGGGCAGATTTCTGGGCCGTTCGAATCCATCCATCAGACGAGTCCACGCGCACCTTCCAAGACCCTGCTCGCTTGCCGGAACACTCAAACACAGAACTCTGCACAAATCTGCCGCCTTCGACTCATCTGCAGTCTATTTCGGCCCTGCCTCCGTCACGCCCAGCCCGCCGTCTACCGGAATCAGCGCGCCGGTGATGTAGCTTGCTGCGTCAGAGGCCAGAAACGCCACTGTGCTGGCGATTTCCAGTGGATCGCCAAACCGTTTGAACGGGATGTAGCGCGTGAAATTCTCTTCGCCCAGCGCAGAGATACCGTCGCGCAGCGCCTGCGTATAGATGAGGCCTGGAGCCACGGCATTGACGCGGATGCTGTGCCGCGCCAGGTCCAGCGCCATCGCCCGCGTCAGCGATTCGAGCGCACCTTTGGTCGCTGCGTAGAGCGTGCGGTTCTGGATCGTCAACTGCGCCAGGATCGTGCTGATATGAACAATGCTGCCGCCGCTGCCGGCAGCGATCATCTGCTGCGCGGCGAGTTGGCTCATGAGGTACGGGCCGCGCACGTTGGCGTCAAACATCAGGTCGAAGTCGTCGAGCGTGGCGTCGAGAAAGTGGGAGCGGTTGATCGCCGACGCATTGTGCACGAGCACGCGCACTGGCCCCCATGCATCACCGACGGTCTCGATCATGCGGCGAACGTCGTTCACGTTGCCGGCATCGCCCTGCAAGAGCATGGCCTGCCCGCCGGCGGCTGTGATCGCAGCGAGCACCTGCTCGCCGCCGGCCTGGTCTGAGCGATAGTTGACGACGACGCGCGCGCCACTGCGGGCCAACAGCTGCGCCGTCGCCGCGCCGATGCCGCGCGAGGCGCCGGTGATGAAAACCGTCTGGCCAGTGAAATCAAAGATGTAGTTCGTCATGATTGGTGATACCTCACGACTGCCCACCGATGGGTCAAGCAGGACTGGCCAGCTTCTCCTGTAATTCCTGTAAGAACGCGGCCGCAGCGGCGCCGTCGATGAAGCGATGATCGAATGTCAGGCTAAACCAGGCGACGGGGCGCTCCACCAGCGCGCCTTCGACCAATGCTGGCTGGGCGCGCACGCGGCCGATCAGCAGGATGGCACCCTCCGGTGGGCGCGGCAGTGGAAAGCCACCGTCCACGCCAAACATACCCAGATTGCTGACGGTGAACGACCCGCCCTCGATGTCGGCCAGTTTCAACTTGCCGCTGCGCGCACGGCCGGCCAGGTCGCCGATCGCTGCTGCCAGTTCGTCGAGTGACAGCTGATCGGCTGCGCGCACGACAGTAACAACCAGGCCGTCGCCGACTGCCACCGCCATGCCCAGATTCACTGCGTCAAACACGACAATATTGTTCTCGACCAACTCCGCATTGAGCAAAGGATGATTGGGCAGCGTCTGGGCCACTGCAGCCATTATGTAGGTGTTGAGCGAATGACGTTGCTCGCCGGCAGCAACGCGCGCGGCCTGCACCGCAGACAGGTCCATCTCACGGGTAACCTGGCTCAGTGCAGCGCGCTGCACTGACTCCTGCATACTTTGCGCCATCATCTTGCGCATGCGGCCAAGCGGGATGACCTGCCTGACGGCGACGCTGCGATGGGTATTTTGTGTGCTCATACGGTGCGCAGGGCGAGTGCCTCTTCCTGCGTCTCAGCAATCACGGCCAGCACCGTGCCGACCTCGACCGTCTCGCCGGCGTCGACCAGGATTCTGGCAAGGATACCGGAAGCCGGCGCAGGCAACTCATTGGTGATCTTGTCGGTCTCGATATCGGCGATGATCTCATCCTCTGCCACGGCATCGCCTGCCCGCTTGCGCCATTCCGAGACCATACCCTCTTCCATCGTCAGTCCCCACTTGGGGAGAATCACGTCAACTGCCATCCGTTCGTTCCTTATCTACATGCTATTTGATCATGCTGCGAATGCCGGCAACGACCTGCTCTTTGCCGGGGAGGATGTATTTTTCCAGCACCAGCGAGAAGGGGATGGGCGCGTCGAGGCCAGCAATGCGCATGACCGGAGCTTTTAGATGGTGGAAACATTCCTCGCCAATCGTGGCGCTGAGTTCGGCAGCAAGACCACCGAGTTTCGGCGCCTCGCTGGCCACGATCACGCGTCCGGTCTTGCGCACTGATTCGAGCACCGTCTCGGCGTCGTAGGGGCGAATTGTGCGCAGATCGATCACCTCGACGTCGATGCCCTCCTTCGCCAGCTCATCGGCGGCAGCGAGCGCCTCGTGCACCATCTTCATCGTGGCGACGACGGTGACGTCGCTGCCCTGGCGTGCGACCGCCGCTTTGCGCAACGGCGTCGTGTAGTAGCCCTCTGGCACATCGCCCTTGATCCGGTAGAGCGCCTTGTGCTCGAGGAAGAGAACGGGATTGTCGTTTTCGATCGCGGCAATCAGCAGCCCTTTGGCATCAGCCGGCGTGGCCGGTGCGACGATAACCATACCGGGCACGTTGAGGAACCAGCCTTCCACCGACTGCGAGTGATGCGGGCCACCGCCAAAACCACCGCCGCAGGCTGTACGCACCACGATCGACGCCTTGAACTGACCGTCAAACATGTAGTG
Organism: uncultured Chloroflexota bacterium; assembly: GCA_903879975.1. Taxonomy (GTDB): domain Bacteria; phylum Chloroflexota; class Anaerolineae; order Caldilineales; family Caldilineaceae; genus Caldilinea. The sequence goes on from CAIRNL010000468.1 coordinate 3,786, forward strand.
CATCTTGGCGGCGTTGTTGACCAGTTGATCGTAGCATTCGCCCAGGAAGTCGGCAAACATAATCTCGGCCACCGGGCGCATGCCCATCATCGCTGAGCCGACCGCTGTGCCAATGATAGCAGCCTCGGAGAGCGGCGTGTCACGCACGCGCTCGTCGCCGTATTTTGTCCATAGGCCGCGCGTGACGCCAAAATCGCCGCCCATCTCGCCGATGTCCTCCCCCAGCATGTAGACGCTGGGGTTGCGCTCCATGCTGGTGTCGAGTGCCTCGTTCAGCGCCTGCACGAAGGTGCGCGTGCGCACAGTTGACTGCGTCATGAAGTCACCTCCCAGCCGACATAGACGTCGGCCGTCGCCTTGGCCGGATCAGGCATGGGGCTGCTTTTGGCAAAATCGATCCAGCGTTCAATCTCCGCCTTGACCTCAGCCTCGACGCGCGCCAGATCATCCAGGGTCATGGGGCTGTTGGCGACGATCTTCTCGCGCGCCAGCTTGATCGGATCGCGATCCTCTTTCCAGTATTTGACCTCCTCAGGTGGCCGGAACTCGCCGGAGAAGAGGCCTTGCCACCGCCAGGTCTTGAACTCGAGAAAATAGGGGCCATTGCCGGCACGGATAAAGTCAATGGCTTTCTGTACCTCGGTGTAGGCCAGTTCAATGTCGTTGCCATCGACGATCACGCAGGGCATGCCGTACCCGCGCGCCAGGTCAACAATATCCGCCGAAGCATGGCCTCTCCCCACAGGCATGGAGATGGCATAGCCGTTGTTGACACAGGCATAGAGCACAGGCAGCTTCCAGATTGCCGCCATGTTCAGGCTCTCATGGAACTCGCCGCGGCCGACTGTGCCGTCGCCGATGATACAGCAGGCCACGTTGGGCTCCTTGCGCATCTGCCAGGCCAGTGCAACACCGAGTACTGTCGCCATATACGACCCTTCGACTGCGTTGTCGCCGAAGTTGCCCACCCTGGGATTGGCACTGTGCAGGCTGCCGCCCTTACCACTGCAGACGCCGGTGGCACGGCCAAAGAGCTCGGCCATGATGCGCTCGCCGTCGCCCTGGTGCTTCTCCTGAGCCAGTGCGTTGATGCCGTGGCAGCGGTGGTCGGGAAAGAAGCAATCGGTCGCCTTGAGGTGCGCCGCCAGCGCAGCCTGGGTCGCTTCCTGGCCGACCCCAGTGTGCAACATACCCGGTACATTGCCTTTTTTGAATTCGCGTTCCAAGCCGAACTCAAACGCGCGAATCAACCACATGTCACGGTAGAGATCGACCAATGTTTCAATATCCAGACCCATCAATTCATCTCCGTTTTTTCAAGCCCCATGTTCCATAGCATGCGGGAGACGACCGGAAGAACAGGAACGTCAAGGGATAGGAGTCGGCGCTGCCGCCGTCAATCGAAAAACGTACAGATAGTCACTGGCATGAAGCCTCCGCCGCTATGTCATTGTCTGAAGCAAGGAGCACATACGCATGCGCGAGGTGGGAAAACATTAGCACATCGGTGTGCGCATGTCAAGCATTACTAAAAAATTCAAGCCTCACTTAAGGCTAGCCCCCATTGTAATCGCGCGCATCGACTCCGCGCGGTTTCAAGCATTGCTCGACAAATTTCAAGTGACACTCAAGAACTGATTGACACACCTTCGTGGCGGGTGTACACTCACGCCATGTCTGCCAACCGACGAAGTATCCGTAAGATGGATCGGGCCGAAGCACTCGACCCGTTTGGCGAGCGTATCCGAGAGCGCCGCAAGGAGTTGGGTCTCAGCCTGGAGGAGTTGGCTGCACGCACAGGGCTCACGGCCAGCTTTCTCAGTCTGATCGAACGCAACATCAACAACCCCTCGCTCGATTCGCTCTATCGCATCGCCGAGGCGCTGGAAGTGCCGCCCTTCCACTTTTCGGCCGAAGATAGAACAACGAGCGCGCTTCCGGTGAATCCTGTCGTACGCCGTGACGAACGGATTCAGATTACGTTCCCGCCCGGTGATGTGACCAGCGAGTTGCTGGTGCCGAATCTGCGCAGCGAACTCGAGGTTTTCATTTCGCGCGTGCAGCCGACAGCCGGCAATGTGGCACGCACGCCCAAGACTGCCTCTGAGGAGTGTCTCTATGTGATGGAGGGCACGCTGCGCGTCGTACTGGACGAGCAGGAGTATGTCCTTGAAGCGGGAGACAGTATCTACATCCACGGGTTTGCGCTCCGTGAAATCTGTGCCATCGGCGATACGGAAGCCGTTTTTTTGTCGGCGATTACACCTCCGATTTTTTAGCATCCTCCCGGCCTGCGTCGCGAGGTGGAAGCACACAGTGGGAGCTAAGCGGGCATCGTCTCTGCCTTCGGCAGAACCAGGGCGGTTCAATGTCGCCGCTGCACGCGATGCTCAAGATCACAAATCACAGAGAAAGAACTGAACCATGGGAGAACAGGTACAGGTCGATCTGATCGTCCAGCATGCGCTGGTTGTCACGCAGGACGAACAGCGCACGGTGATCGCAGACGGTGCATTGGCTGTCAACGACGGCGTGATCGTTGCATTGGGCACGACAGACGAGATTCAGCAACGATTCACCGCCAGGAAATGCATCGACGCAAGCGGAAGAACGCTTTTCCCGGGCATCCTCAACACGCACACGCATCTCTTCCAGTCTGCAGTCAAAGGACTGGGTGAAGACATGGCTGTGGAACAGTGGGTTCAGGCGGTCACCTTCCCCACCGCCGTGACCATGAGCCCAGAGGAAGTCTATCTGCTGAGCATGGTGAGTTGCCTGGAGAACCTGCGCAGCGGCGCCACAACGGTCATGGATTTCATGTACGGCATGCGCGATCCTGCGCTGCACGATGCGGTCATCCGCGCCATGGTAGACAGCGGGCTGCGCGGGCGCTACACGCGCACTATCGTCGACCGCGGCGCCGAGATGGGGATTCCGCCAGCCATGCTGCAGCCGGCTGAGGAAGCGTTGGCGCACGCGCAAGAACTGCAGGCTGCGTACGACGGCGCTGGCGACGGGCGGCTCGACATTGGGTTGGCCATCGGCGTGATCTGGGGGATGAGCGAGGAGGGACTGCGCGCCGTGCGCCGGGTCGCCGACACAACCGGCATGATGATCACCATGCACGTGAACGAATCGCCCTACGATAACATCTTTGCGCAGGAGCAATGGGGAATGAA
>CAIRNL010000469.1 GCA_903879975.1 uncultured Chloroflexota bacterium
GCATCGTTCAATCGTCGATATTGCGCAAACTGCGGCCACTCCTCCGTAAAGCGCGTGTCTACCTCGAGACGATATTCTTCCTTTCCTGGGAATAGCGTGTGCGAAAGGTCTACAATGCGTTTCAGTTTCACGTTTTCGTCTTGCCCTCATTCATATGTGAGTTACTCGGCAGGTTTGGAAAAACCCAAAATCGTAAGCTCATCATAGCGCATAATTTAACAAATGTCAATAGCAAGTGGCAAGGCGACGGCGAAGCCGAGGGTTGCCCCCCGTCTGGCAGGAAAAGTGCGTTAAACTGCGCTGACAACCCGGCGATCGCTCCAACCGGCAACCGGGCTTTAGCCAGTTTTTCGTGCCAGACGCCGGTTTCAACCGGCGGGCGTGCGATTCGCCCCCAGCCTGAGGTAGACCCCGTGCAAATCTTACGACGGCACGCATCCAAGCCGTGCGCAAGCTGGCGGTCGCCGCCGATGATCAGGAATCGATCCCCTGCGCGATGAGCGGTGAAGTACATGGTATATCTGCCGTCGGCTAGAGCATAGGGGCTGTTTCATTCTGGCAGAATGTCATCGCGATCTTCGTTTTTTGTTATCGTCAACTCTTTTTGTCTGTTTTGCATTACATATTGTATTTTTTAAATTAAAAACACAATATGTAGATTTTTTACTGTAAAGTACAAAGATTCGTGAACAACCTCCATCTTAGCCGTGCGCCTGGCTGGAAAAGTCAGCGGTTTGCCGAATACCAGAGAAGAGGGTGCGTTGTGTTCGACGATCTGCTGAGAGCTGAGCCCCTCGGCCAGGAGCATCAGAATCTCTGCTTCGCGGCGTGAAAAGTTTGTTACCGATATGGATCGCTCGAGCGGCACCCTTTGCGCCAGCAACCAGCCGGCATAGGCGTTGTCCGCCAACTGCAGAGCAGGACGCAAGCCCAGCTGGTCGATGACCATACGCACAATCCGGTCGATTTCAATGCCTGCAACAGCTGGCGCATGGCGCCACGGTCAGCATTGCGGCGAGCGAGCTGATAGAGTTGGCGCGCCTGCAGCGCCCTATCCCTGCGCAGCCGATTCAACAGGGTACGCAGAAGGTGTGCAGCGACCACGCCTCGCCAGTGCGAGCCAGAGAGGATGCGGTGCCGTCTCGTCCAGCTCCTCCAGCAAGATTCTCAGGGTATCCACCCGACGGCAGGCCTGCCGGGTGCACCCAACGCTTGGCTTCATCCAACTTCTCCCTTGCGGCCAGTGCCTCCTGATGGACCGCTCTGCGTGTCACCTGCAAGTACTGTTGCAGCAGCGTAAGGGCCATTCGCACAGCCTGCCACCTGGGCTGCTGTGGAATCGGCGCTTGTAGCAGGCCGGTGCGTGTTCGCCATTTGGGCAATTCTGAAGCGCGCCGGAGGAAACGGCCGACAAAAAACCCCGACTGTTCCGACAAAAAACCCCGACTTCTAGACCCGACTTTTTGGTGATCATCTCACTGGTTTTTCGTGTATAGTTTCCCGATAGGTAGTTCCTCGAACACGACGTAGCACAAAATCTGCGTGCATCATTCAATTGCGTGCGGATGTTGGCACGCGTGCATGAGCGCAACGGCAATGGACAGTCTAGCGGTTGTGTGCCTTAGCGCATTGTCGGTTGATCTGATTGCTTGCTCAGTTTTCAGTCTGTAACGAGTGAAAAACGAACCCTGCATATACTGCCCTGCAATATGTGTATGTGCTGTTTGGCGTGCCGACCTTGGCGTGGTAAAAGTGTCGAAGCGGGTGCGGGCATCATACCGAGATACTGATGGGAAGGATATGGAAACGATGAATGTGCAGGCGATGGTGCGAGCGATGGCCTCTGCAGGGTTCTCGCCTACCAGCAGCTGGTTCCGGCAGTACACGGAGAGCGGACTGCCCGCCGGCGACCCGCGCTTGGTGAAAAGCGCCGACATCCCAGGCAAGGACCCTGCGGATACAGAACAGGAGATGCAGCAAAGATGAACGTCGATATTTCTTCCACGATTGCCGATTTTATGGAGAAGCAGTTTCTCTTTACCTTCGACGGGCGCGCAGTGACCGACCAGACCAATCTCTTCGCGTCAGGCCATCTCGATTCGTTCGGTTTTGTTGAGCTGGTCACGTTCCTGGAGCAGGAGTTTGCCATCAAGCTCAGCGACGACGATCTGTTGAGTAACCGGCTCAACTCACTGGCTAGC
>CAIRNL010000470.1 GCA_903879975.1 uncultured Chloroflexota bacterium
CTCCGGCTGTCACATGAGCTTTCTGGATCTCGACGAGAAGCTCATCGACCTGGCTGACAGAATCGAGTTGGTCTACAGCCCGATTGCCGATGTCAAGGACTTCCCGGAAGGGGTCGACGTTGCGCTGGTAGAGGGTGCGGTGGCCAATCTGGACAACCTCAAGCTGGCACAAGAGATTCGGGAACGCAGCCGGCTCGTCGTCAGCTTCGGCGACTGTGCTGTAACGGGCAACGTGCCCAGCTTGCGCAACACGCTAGGTGTCGACGACCTGCTGACTGCTGTCTACCAGGAAGGGCCGGGGCGCCACCCGACGGGCGGCAACGCCGTGATGCCACGCCTGCTGCCCAAGGTGCTGCCACTGCACCAGGTGATTCCGGTAGATGCCTTCCTCCCGGGCTGTCCACCTGATGCAGAACGGATCTGGGCGGCTGTCAGTGCATTGCTGGCAGGCGAGCCGGTCGTGCTTGAACCTGACATGCGCACCTTTGGATGATTGTCCATCGTCCATTCCGAACGGCCAACCGTGATGCGTTCAGCCATCACAGTGGATTACGGATGGACCATTGCCATCAACTGCTCGACAATTCCTGGAGTTGTCTATGACCACCACTATCACCATCGACCCTGTCACCCGCATTGAGGGACACGCCAAGATCACGCTGCACCTGGACGACGACGGTCAGGTGGAAGAGGCGCGCTTTCATGTTACGGAGTTCCGAGGGTTTGAGAAATTCTGCGAAGGGCGCAGCTTCTGGGAGATGCCAGGCATCACCGCGCGTATCTGCGGGATCTGCCCTGTCAGCCATCTAATGGCGTCGGCCAAGGCGGGCGACGCCATCCTGGGGGTGTCAATCCCTCCGACGGCGGCCAAACTGCGCCGTCTCATGAACTGGGCACAGCTGGTGCAGAGCCATGCACTGAGCTTCTTTCACCTGAGCGGGCCAGACCTGCTGCTTGGCATGGACAGCGACCCGGCCAAACGCAACGTCATGGGGCTGATCGACAAATACCCGGACGTGGCACGAAACGGGATTCGCCTGCGCAGTTTTGGGCAGAAGATCATCGAAATGCTGGGCGGGCGCAGCGTTCATCCGGCGTGGAGTGTGCCGGGTGGCGTGCGTGACCCGCTGAGCGACGAGAATCGCAGCAAAATCCGGCGCGGGCTGCTGGAGGCGCTCGACATCACCGGCCTGGCGCTCGACATGCTCAAGGATGCCTTCGCCAACTTCCGCGACGAAGAAGCGATGTACGGCAACTTTCCGAGCCTCTATCTGGGCCTGGTGACGCCGGAGGGCGGGCTGGAACATTACGATGGCCTATTGCGCGTGGTCGACAGCGACGGCAACGTGTTAGAACCAGGAGCGGCACCGACGCGCTATCGCGAGATTCTGGGCGAGGCTGTGGAACCATGGAGCTACTTAAAATTTCCCTATTACAAACCGGCCGCGTTGCGCGATGCCAACGGCAGCGGGCGAGCGCAGGAGCACTATGCGGCAGGCATGTACCGTGTGGGGCCGCTGGCGCGGTTGAATGTCTGCGACTTTGCCGGCACCCCACGCGCCGACGCTGAACTGCGCGAATTCCGGCGGCTTGCGCCACGAGGCCGCCCCGTGAGCAACAGCTTCCACTACCACTATGCGCGCCTGATCGAGATTCTGCACGCGCTGGAACGTATCGCGGAGACGGTGGATGACCCAACAATCACCGAGAAGCGTATCCGCGCCCACGCCGAAGTCAACAACCTGATCGGCATCGGCGTCAGTGAAGCGCCGCGCGGTACGCTCTTTCACGAGTACCACGTGAACGGGGACGGCATCCTGCAGAGAGTCAACCTGATGATCGCAACAGGCCAGAACAACCTGGCCATGAACCGCACCGTCAAGCAGATCGCCCAGTACCACATCACGGGCGGCAAAGTGACCGAAGGTGTACTCAACCGCATCGAGCATGGCATTCGTCTCTACGATCCATGCCTGAGCTGTTCAACGCATGCCGCCGGGCAGATGCCAATGGTGGTCGAAGTATACGACCCGCGCGGCGACATGGTCGATCGCGTTGTACGTGGATAATTCCAGGATCGCCGGCGACATGGTTCCAATGTTTCTTGTGATCGGACTCGGCAACACCCTGCGCCGCGACGACGGCGCAGGGTGGATTTTTGCCCAGTCCCTGGTCGACGCGCTGCAGGATGCCGGCGTCCATGCTGCGTTGATCCTCAACAACAACTCACTCCCGAAATAGCAGAAAACGCGGCGGAGCAAGGCGCTACCTCGATCGTTTTTGTAGATGCCAGCGTAGTGGCAGAAGCCGTAACGCTCACGGAGGTATCCGAGCACGAAGAAGTGGCGCCGATCAGCCACCAGTTGGCACCGACCACGATTCTGGCCATTGCGCGCCGGCTCTATGGCACACAGGTTTTTGGCTGGCTGGTGCAACTTCCTGCCCATGACCTCGGCCACGGTGAAGGGCTGAGCCGCTACGCGGCATCCAATTTAGAGCACGTGAACATCGTCGCCGCCAAACTTGTGGCGCAAGCAAGCCCTGATCGATCCGACTGGGCAGCCTTACTGCGGCAGTTCCTGGGTTCGCAGCAGCCCCCGAACCGTTCCAAGCCCTCCTGCGATGCACGCGGCAGCTGTTACACGCTCCCAATGGAGCGCGGGGGATGAAGTTTTTCCGCTCCCTGCAACATTTGCGAACAACCGCAAACTGTAATATAAACTACATGCTTTTTGGACAAAAGCGTTCGGCGCGAGAGAACAAATGAGCGTTACGTCGAGCTATCCTGCGCAACAAAACGCTGGCCAGGGTAACCGAAAACTGATTGCACTATGGCTGGGCCTGTTGGCGATTCCACTGGCCGCTGTGGTTTTGTTTGCAGTCGTCCAGCCTATCAAGGTGGTTCCGCGCATTGGTCTGGCGCCGGGCTTCATCTTCAGTGACAAGAACGGCAACCGTCTAACGAACGAGGATCTGCGCGGTAAACTGGTGCTCTACAACTTCACAACAACTTCGTGCACATCACCCTGCACCGACACCTCGTCCACAATGCAGGCGGTACAGGCCATGCTGCCGGAATTGGAAACCGAGGGCATTCCGGTCCACCTCTTGACAGTGTCGCTCGATCCTGAACGCGACACGCCGCAGGTGCTGAGCGCCTATGCAGAACGGCTGGGCGCCGATCCGGAGATCTGGCAATTTGCCAGCGGCACACCTGAGCGGGTGAAGCAGGTCGTTGGCGGTGGGTTTGGCCTCTACTATGAGACGGGGACAGATGGCGACGTTGTGTTTGCGCCCATGCTAGCGTTAGTCGACGGAAACGGCATCCTGCGAGCGCGCTACAAAAACGGGTTGCCGGACATGGAGACGATTCGGCGCGATATCGGCTTGATCGTCGATGAAGTACGCAGCAGTGATGGGGCGGGTAGCCTAGTCTATGAGGCAGCGCACCTCTTTCTCTGCTATCCGAAGAACTGACCCAAAGCAGGGCGCATCGGGCGACAGGGATATGCCGGGGTTGACCGTCACCGCCATGGGACAATTCACAAATTACCAGTAGAGGTACGAAAAAGATTGGGCAACGACGTGAGCCGGCCGACGCGATCCAGCTGGATATCACGCTTGATCTGGGTGATTTTGCTTGCGACAGTTGGCACGGCCGGCGTTTTCTTGGTACAACGCTTCTGGCCATGGTCAGTTCCCCAGTACGGAATTTTGATCGACGCGACAGCACCGGCTGAGGACGTACGACTCGATTCCAGCCTGGGCCATCCGGTCTCGTTGAGTGACTACAGTGATCGCTACACAGTGCTCTACTTTGGCTACACGACATGCCCAGACATCTGTCCGACGACTCTAGCCGATCTGAGCAGGGCAGAGAAACTGCTGGGCGCTGCGGCCAACCGGATGCAGGTCATTTTTGTGACAGTCGACCCTGAACGCGATACAGCAGAACGGATGCGCGATTACCTGGCTTTCTTCAGCCCGACATTTATCGGGCTGAGCGGCGGTATTACTGAGACCGAGCGCATCGCAGGTCAGTTCGGCGTCGTCTATGAGAAACAGTGGGTCAGCAACAGTGCGACCGACTATCTCATGAACCACACGAGTACGGTCGTCGTGTTGGATGCAGAACGTAGACCGCTGGTGATGTTTCCATACGGTACCACGGCGGAACAGATGGCAGAGGATCTACGCACCGTGCTCCGTTGATCGCGGTACAGTACGGAACAGAGGAAATGCTTTGTCGACACTCTTGCGGAGAGTTACCGGAGTTCATTGAAACCAATCATCTGTCGTCCATATTTGCACAACCTCAGTCGAGCCGTCACACAAAGGTAAGGAGCAGCGCATGAAGAGAGAGCCCGATACACCAATGGGAACGGTCGTCCTGATCGCAATCTTCCTGATCATGACGGTCGTCTTGTGGTTCAACGTGTATTTTATCGTGCTGTCTAGAGGAGCAAACTGATGAGTGACCAGAGTCACGCGCCCCAACACAATCCCACAGGCAGCGAGCAGGAGCAGATGCCAGTCCAGGAAGAGGCCTCACTGCATGTCGAGAAGTGGGAAGGCATCTGGATTCGTATCGCAGTCGGCATGACCGTTGTCTTCATTGCAGCGATCACGGTTGCCGCCCTGTCGTTCGGTATCACCGTGCCTGGTGCGACAGCGCGCATCAATCCGGCTACGCTCAACGACCCGGGCAGCCCCTTTGCCAATCCTGGCATCCGTGAGCTCGCCCCTGGAAAGTACGAGGTCTATATGGTCGCCCAGACATGGAACTTCGTACCCGATCGCATTGAGGTGCCGCAAGGCGCCGAGGTGACGTTCTATGTGACTGCACGCGACGTGATCCATGGAATCAAACTCGCCGGCACCAACGTCAACATGATGGCGCTGCCCGGGCAGGTATCGACGCTGAAGGCAACCTTCGACGCTCCCGGAACGTACAATTATATTTGCCACGAATACTGCGGCTACGTTGCCGGCGCGCCGATCGGCCACCACACGATGTACGGCCAGTTGACCGTGCTTGCGGCAGAAGGCACATCGGAAACAGCCCAGGTCACGGAATAAGAAGGAAAAAACCATCTATGTCTGTACAGGCAATGTCTGGCGCCGGCATAAAGGCGCACTCAATCCCAGTCTCTTTGACCGCTAACGACCTCAAACGGGTCGATCGCCTGGCAGGGCTGAATCTCCTTGTCGGCGTACTGGCGCTTTCCATCGGCGCGCTGTTCGGCGTCTTCCAGGGGCTCGAACACGCCAAAGTGCTGAACATCTATCCCTGGCTCCAGCCGGTCATCAAGACCTACTACCAAGGTTTGACGCTGCACGGGGCGCTCAATGCCATTGTGTGGACGACTTTCTTCATCTGCGGCTTTTTCATCTTTGCGTTTGTGCGCAGCATCAACCGCCCGTTGAAGTACCCGTGGATGAGCACAGCCGCCTTCATCGTCATGCTTGTCGGACTGCTCATCGCCGCGGTGCCCATGCTCACCAACAATGCATCGGTGCTATACACCTTCTACCCGCCGATGCTGGCCGATTGGTCCTTCTACCTCGGCCTCACGCTGCTGGTCATCGGCTCATGGATCGCCGGCTACAGCATGTACTTCACGTACTATGCGTGGCGCAAGGAGAACCCAGACGCCCGCGCCCCCTTCATTGCCCTGGCCGCCACCATTACCATGGTACTGTGGCAGATTGCGACGCTGGGTGTCGCCGCCGAGATTCTCTTCCAATTGCTGCCCAATGCGTTGGCGCCGGTGCTCGGTTTCACGGCACCCGGTCTCGATCCGCTCCTGAATCGCACGCTCTTCTGGTGGTTCGGCCATCCGCTCGTCTACTTCTGGCTGCTGCCAGCCTATGTCTCCTGGTACGGCATGCTGCCGGCGCAGACCAACGGAAAGATGTTCAGCGAGCCGCTGGCGCGGCTGGTCTTCTGGCTCTTCTTGATTTTCAGCACGCCGGTAGGCTTTCACCACCAGTACGCAGATCCGGGTATCCCTGAAATCTGGAAATACATCCACATGATCTTTACCATGGGCGTCGGCTTTCCGAGCCTGATCACAGCTTTCACCGTGGTGGCATCGCTGGAAATCGGGGCGCGCGCGCGCGGTGGCAAGGGTTACCTGCGCTGGATCGGCCGGCTCAACTGGGGTGATCCCTCCTATGCGGCGCAGAACCTGGCCATGATTCTCTTCATCTTTGGTGGCATCGGTGGTTTGATCAATGCCTCCTACAACGTCAACATGGCCACACACAACACTATGTGGGTGCCCGGCCACTTCCACCTGACCGTTGGTTCGGCCAGCACGCTGACCTTCTTCGGCATCGCTTACTGGCTGGTGCCCAAGTTGACTGGCCACAAGCTCTTCACCAAGTGGCTGGCGTTGGCGCAGGCATGGACGTGGTTCTTCGGCATGCTCTTCTTCAGCAATGCCTATCATACACTGGGACTGGTCTTCAGCGTGCCACGTCGCACCATGCTCGGCGAATCCCCTTACTACAACAGTGCCTGGACACCTCAAATGATGGAGTCGGTACTCGGGCTTGCCCTGCTGAGCATCAGCGCCACGCTCTTCTTTGCCATCATGCTCTTCACGCTGATCCTACCGCGCAAACTGGACAAGGAGATTGCCATGCCTGTCGCCCAGCCACTGGACCCAAAGCCGGCGCCCAAGTGGCTGGACACGTGGTGGCCGTGGCTGAACGGCGCCATCGCCCTGCTGATCCTCTCCTATGGTCCGATGCTCTACCAACTCATCCGAGATGCAGAGTTCTGGTCAAAGGGTATCCGCGTCTGGTAGCGAACAACTGACGGGCAAGTGCCTGTTGCGCCGCTCCCTGTGCGCCGGTCGTCACCGGCGCACAGGGAGCGTTTTTTATGCCGATCCCAGGTGCAGTTCAACCTGGCGTGAAGGATCCCAGGCAGATCGTGATGTGTCCGCTGTGATCCTTTCAGTTCGCACCAGGTTTCTGGCAGAAATCTGGTGTGTCCAAGACACAGAGTGATGGCTGACACGCTACTAGCCAGTTGACTAGTCCACAAACTACTACCCTGACCAGTGTGACTTCTCCCCACGTGCACGACGCCCGGTGGCCCTGTTTCGTCTACACTCATTCTCGTACTTATTGGTGAATTCCACCTCACATAGGTGTGTGTCAACCAACCGCTTACTTGCGAAACTTTTTACAAGGAGAAGTTTGCAATGTCTGCACTCATCCACGAAGAAAAACAGGCCGGGAACGCCGGTCAAAAGCAGTGGGTATTCCTGTTCAATGAGCTGGACAAAGCCGAAGCTGCCTGCAATGCCAAGAAATGGGACGATGTGCGTTCCTTCCTTGGCGGCAAGGGCGCCAACCTTTTTGAGATGACCCGCCTGGGTCTGCCGGTGCCGCCTGGTTTCACCGTCTCGACTGAGGCCTGCAACGCCTACCTGGCTGCCAACCACGAGCTTCCCGACGGGATGTGGGAACAGGAAGTTGCCGCCATGCATGCGGTCGAAAAACAAGTCAGCAAAACCTTCGGTGACCCCAACAACCCGCTCTTTGTCTCGTGCCGATCGGGCGCCAAATTCTCTATGCCCGGCATGATGGACACAGTCCTCAACATTGGCCTCAACGATGAAACGGCAGAGGGACTCATCCAACTCACCGACGACCCGCGCTTTGTCTACGATTCCTACCGCCGCCTGATCCAGATGTTCGGCTCGGTCGTCATGGGCGTCGCCGACGAGCCGTTCGAAGAGGTCATTGCCGAGCAAAAGAAGAAGAGCGGCATCAAGCACGACGTAGACCTGAAGGCAGCAGACTGGCAGGAGATCATCGAGCGCTTCAAGGCACTGGTCAAGGCCTACAAGGGCATCGACTTCCCGCAGGATCCCTACAAGCAGCTCGAGATGGCCACCCGCGCCGTCTTCAACAGCTGGTTTGGTAAGCGCGCCATCGACTACCGCAACGCCACCGGCATCCGCCACGACCTGGGCACGGCCGTCAACATCGTGACCATGGTCTTTGGCAACATGGGCGACGACAGCGCCACGGGCGTTGCCTTCACCCGCAACCCAGTCGACGGCACCAAGGAACTCTACGGCGACTTCCTGATCAACGCCCAGGGCGAAGATGTCGTCGCCGGCATCCGTAACACGCTGCCCATCGCCCGCCTCAAGGCCGACATGCCCCAGGCCTACGACCAGTTCCTCGCCATCGTCACGAAATTGGAAAATCACTTTCAGGACATGCAGGACGTCGAGTTCACCATCGAGCATGGCAAATTGTGGATGCTCCAGACTCGCAACGGCAAGCGCACCGCACGCGCCGCCATCAAGATTGCGGTGGACATGGCCGGCGAAGGCCTGATCACCCAGCCTGAGGCCGTCATGCGCGTCACACCGGAGCAGGTCGACCAATTGCTGCACCCGCAGTTCTCCGCCGAGACCAAGCAGAAGTCGCGCAGCGAGGGTGCGCTGTTAGTGCCCAAGGCCGTCAACGCCAGCCCAGGTGCCGCAGTCGGCATGGCCGTCTTTGACGCCGACACCGCCGATGAGTGGGGCAAGGCCGGCAAGGCCGTCATCATGGTGCGCCCGGAGACCAAGCCGGACGACGTGCACGGCATGATCGCTGCCAAGGGGATTCTGACCAGCCGCGGGGGCGCCACCAGCCACGCCGCAGTCGTTGCCCGCCAGTTCGGCACGCCAGCCGTCTGCGGCGCCGAGGAACTGGCGATCGACGTCGAGCATCGCATGATGCATGTGACCGTCGGTGAAACGCAGGTCGAGATTCGCGAAGGCGATTGGATCAGCCTCGACGGCGGCACCGGCGAAGTATTCCTGGGCCAACTGGGGACGCAGGAGCCAGACTTCGAGAATGAGGTTGAACTCAACACCCTGCTCCAATGGGCGGACAAGGTGCGCAAACTCGGCGTGTGGGCCAACGCCGACTATCCCAAGGACGCCGAACGCGCCCGCCGCTACGGCGCTGAGGGCATTGGCCTCTGCCGCACCGAGCACATGTTCTTTGAGGAGGATCGCCTGCCCATCGTCCAAGAGATGATTATGGCGACGAGCAGGGCGCGCCGCCTCTCTGCGCTGGAGCGCTTGCTGCCGGTTCAGCGCGGCGATTTCGAAGGCATCTTCCGCGCCATGGACGGGCTGCCGGTGATCATTCGCCTGCTCGACCCACCGCTGCATGAGTTTCTGCCCGGCTACAACGATTTGGTCTCCGACCTGGCCGACCTCAAGGTACGCCTGCAGCACTTCCACACGCTCAGTGAGATCGATACAGCGCTGGGCCAGGTGCGCCAGAAAGAAGACATCCTGAACCGTGTCAAGGTGCTGAGC
>CAIRNL010000471.1 GCA_903879975.1 uncultured Chloroflexota bacterium
CCCGTCTTTCACGGCGAAAACGGCCTGCACCAGAAAGGACCGGAAGTAGGCAACGCCTCCTACTACTACAGCCTAATTGCCCTGCAGAGCGAGGGTACAGTCACCAGCAACGGCCGTACGGTCGAGATCGGCGGCCTGAGCTGGATGGATCACGAGTTCAGCACCAGTGCGTTGACCGGGAATGCGATCGGATGGGATTGGTTCAGCATGCAACTGGACAACGGGGCTGCGCTCATGGTCTACGAGATTCGCACGGCAGACGGCAGCGTGCTTCCCTTTGTGAACGGCACGATCATCTGGCCGGACGGCACACAGCAAGGGATCAGCGAAGAAGACTTCGTGTTGACACCCACCGGCGAGTGGACCAGCGAACGCACCGGCATCACCTACCCATCAGGCTGGACGCTCGTCTTTCCAGAGCTTGCGATCGATCTGACAATCGTCCCGCTCATTGCCGACCAGGAAATGGCAGTAAGCTTCGTCTACTGGGAGGGATCGACGCAGGTGACGGGCACCCTGCGCGGCGAGGCGGTGCAGGGTCGCGGCTACGCGGAACTGACCGGCTACGGCGAGAGCAGCGGGGAGTTTCAGCGCTAACGGGAAGGTCGATAGACCCCAGGATTTTGCAAGTTCGCCCTCTCGGCAGCGGCGGTGGCCGAAACTCCTGCTTTCTACATCGCATCCGTTTAGCCACTCCCATCGACCGCGGCATCTGGCAGCGGAGGAAGCAACCCTCTTTCCATCAGACAGCAGCGTGCTTTGCGCACCATTTCGCGCTCCGAGGGGAAGGTGAGAATGGCGTCGGCCTGGAAGAGCGTGAACCAGTTGACACCGTCGACCTCGATGCTGGCATCGCTCAGCTCGCCATCGACGGCATGCATCAAGTAGAAGTCCACGCACTTGTGCACCAACTCGGCCGGATGCTTACGGTGCGTATCCCAGTACCAGTATTCGACCGCGCCCAGGTGTATCTCGCACTGACCGGTCAGCCCGACCTCCTCCTTGACCTCGCGCAGCGCCGTCTGTTCGATACTTTCGCCTGGCTCGCACGTGCCCTTGGGCAGTTGCCAACGCGTGCCGTGGTGCGTAGCAATGAGCGCGATCAGCACTTCGCCATCCTTATCTAGGCGATAAGCGATCCCACCTGCGGAGTGGTCGCAGCGGCGCTGTTGCCAGTTTTGTCGCGTCTCGTCGTCGATAGGAGGAAGTCCCTGCCTGCGGTTCATAGCCTGTCCACTCACCGCCAGTGCAAATTCTGATGATCGGCGCCCCCGGTGAGGTCACCGTCATCGATGGCGACAGCCAGCGCACTGGCCATGCGCTCCCAGTTGTCGGGCGGCATGTAGACCAGCGCGCGGGGCAGAAATGCCGGCGTCGTGAAGGACAGGGCGCCGGCGAGTTCGTCGGCGCGCCACACTGTGCGCGCCCGGGCCACGACGACAAAGGTCTCCATCCACTTGTCCAACATGACAAGCCAGGCAGCCAGCTCCTGCGCCAGCCCAACATGGGCGACGGGCGCCGGCGTGCGCTTCGGTGCGAAGTCAAATGCCAGCAGGCCGTCGCTGCTGCACCAGACACGCTCCGGCAAGATGGAGCCCGGCGACAGGCCTATCTCGCCCCAGGCACGCAGGCCGTGGTGCAGGTCGGTGATAGTTGGCGGCAGCAACTGACCAGCCATGGCGGCGATCGGACGCATGCCGGACGGTGGCTGAGGGGTTGTATGAACGGTATGGGCAACAATCGAATAGAACATCAGATCCACTTGCTCCGGCGAAAAAGGGCGAGCATCACCCCCGGAATCGTGATGAAGACAATCCAAACCAGCGGGTAGAACCACCAGACGTCGAGTTCGGGCATATAGCGAAAATTCATACCGTAGACACCGGCGATAAAACTCAACGGAATAAAAATGCTGGTCACGATCGTCAGCACCTTCATGACCTCATTCATGCGGTTGTTGACCAGCGCGAGATGTGTCTCAATGGTGCTGCTCGACAGCTCGCGCATACTCTCAGACAGATTGGCCAGCCGAGCCAGGTGGTCGTATACGTCACGGTAGTACATCCGCACGTGGGGGGGTACGACCTTGTATTCGCCCATTGACAGGCGGCCCAGCAACTCGCGCTGCGGTGCCAGGATACGCTGCAGGCGCAGCGCGCTGCTCTTGGCCGTCAACAGACGGTTGAGCAGATCGCGCTCTGCTTCCTGTGAATGGAAGATGTCGTCGCCGAGTTTCTCCAGCTGCATCTCAAAAGTATCGATAATGGGTATGTAGTTATCGATCTGGCTGTCGAGCAATTCATAGAGCAACATGGCGGGGCCGCGCGCCAGGCCGGCCTCGACGTGATGCCCTGCGTTCCAGCAACGCTCGATGGAGCGGCGCGTGGCCTCGTGAATCGTGACCAGGTAATTGGCGCCCAGGAAGACGTCGACCTCCTCCGTGTTGATATCCATTGGCTCTTTACCGACGCTGACGGTATGAAAGACCAGGTACAGATACGAACCGTAGTCGTCCAGCTTCGGCACGTGCAAGTCGGTAATAGCGTCCTCAATGGCCAGTGGATGAAAGCGAAAGATCACGGCCAGCATCTGCTGGTACTCGCCGTCCGAGGACGCCTGCATATCCACCCACACCTGGTTGGCCGGGTCGGCCAGCAGCGCCGGAAGGGTATCGGGCGACACATCTACCTGCACAGCGCCGTCGGCGTAACGGCAGATCACGCGAATCATCGCATCCTCTCCCCTTTGAATACAGGCGGCATCGCCACGGCGATAGGCTCAGCCCAGGAGAAAGCCGGTGGCGAAGATCGTCGCCAGCGGCAGAAGCACATAGATCGTAAGCCAGGTCAGCACAACGACGCCGGCGCTCTTCCACATCCCTATGCCGTGCGCCACGCTGATCGTCTTGAGCAGCAGCACGCCGCACCAGGTGACGCCGATGAGCGCCAGGATACGCCCTGTATAGTGGATGGCCGCAGTCATGGGCACCGACAGCACGCTACTCATGTCGGGCGCGTATGTGAAGAGAAAGAAAATGGCAGGTGCAGCCGAGAGTGCCACGGCGCCCAGATGCTGCGGCAGCGTTGCCTTGCCCCCCACACTCTTGGCCACTACCAGCAACACCAGCACAAAAAGCAGCCAGTCGGCTGCATAGTGAAGCGGCGCAGCGACCCATTGCCCGCCCAGGCGCAGAATGCGCGACGGGCGCTCACCCAGCGGCGGCTCCATTTGGAGCAGTTCGGCGCGAATCTGCGCAGCCAGGTTGTTGAGGCGATCGGGGGTCGCTGAAATTGCGGCCAGGAGGTTGCCGACCCACGCAGGCGTCGTCGACAGCGACGTGATCCAGCCATTCACCTGTTCAGGCGTGGCCGACAGTTGCGCCAGGATGGCGTCGAACTGCGCCCTGGTCATGTCGAGTTGATCGAGCATAGGCTGGAGCTCGGCCATAGCAGCATCGGTCTGGGGCTGGGCGTCCGTGCGCGCCGCCGCCAGTTCCGCTGGCGTGATACCGGCCAAGGAGAGCAGGCGTTCTGCCTCCGGCTCCGTCGCCTGGACGATCTGCAGCAGGCGATCCATCTGCTGCGGTGTCGGTTTCACGCGTGAGACGGCGGCCTCCGCCTCGGCGACCGTGGCCGAGGTGCGCGCCAGCAACTGGTCCAGTTGCGCCTGGGCGCCACCCAAGCGAGCCACCAGCTGGTTGACCTGCTCAGTGACGCCAGAGAAACGGCGCTCGAACTCAGCCGTCAAC
>CAIRNL010000472.1 GCA_903879975.1 uncultured Chloroflexota bacterium
ATCCCGGGGATGTCATTGCCACGGGTACGCCAGCCGGTATCGGTGCGGCGCGCACGCCGCCGCGCTGGCTGAGACCGGGCGACGTTGTGCGAATCGAGATTGAGAAGGTCGGCGTGCTGGAAAATGTGGTGGTTGCGGAGTCCTGAGCGGTGTGTGGAGCGCGGATGTGGTGATGGCCTAACCGAAATTCGCAGGTTTTGGAAAGGACAGCGACACTCTTACCTTACGACCTGCCGAGACGATTCAAAGTCAGGAATTCCGTTGCCAGGTAATTTGGTTGATTGCTTCAGTTCATTAGTTTCGTTTAAAGGAGAAATCTATGGCCGAGCAACAGTTCAACTCAACGCTAGATCGTGCTGCGAAGCGATCGGTGAGCCGCCGCGAATTTCTGCGGTTTTCCGGTATTGCGGCTGCCGGCGTTGCACTGGCAGCCTGCATGCCAGCAGGAGCCCCAGCGGCTCAAGCGCCTGCATCAGGCGATGAAGCAGGCGCCGAGTCGGCAGCCGCCCCTGCTGCAGCTGCTGGTTCAGGTGTCCTTTGGGGGCTACAGTACGATCCCCATGTTGAGACTTACCAACGGCTAGCGGACATGTTCAAAGAAAAAAGCGGATTCACTCTAAGCGTCGAACCTCAGGCTTGGCCTATTGAGACCAAGCTGATCGCCGCTCTGGCAGCTGGCACCTCACCCGATATCGTCTGCATCATGGGTAAAATGTGTATTCCGTTACACATCCAGAAGGCACTCATGCCGTTGAAGGAAGCCGTCTATGCTGCTAATGGCGTCAATCCGGACATGGACTTCATCGGCGATGGCATTGGCGCCTACTCATGGGAGGGCGATATTTACGGCGTGCCGACGGAAGTAAACGGTGTGGGAAATGTCGTCAATGTGCCGGTGGATGACGTGAAGGCGCTTGGCCTGGATCAGCTTTATCCGCCGACCAATGACCAGCCATGGTTTGAAAGCTACGAGTCGATGTGGGAACTAGGTAAGGCGCTGCAGGTCGAGAAAGATGGCAGTGTCGAACGCTGGGGTCTGAGCAGTAAGGGGTGGGATAATCAGAGCTATCTGGGCATCCTACGCACCTTGCTTAGCCAAGAAGGCGTGGATTGGTGGGATAACACCAACAAAAAGTTTAACATCAACACAGAGGCTGGCGTCAAGGCTATGGAAATCTATGCCGAAACTCCGGTCAAGATGGGGATTGAGACTGAGCTTGACCAGAACCAGATCGATGCTGCTCTTGCCGGCAAAGTGGCTCTGGCGCGCGGCAATGGGACTCCAGCAGTACAGGGTCGTGAGTTAGGCTACAACTACTACCTGGCTGGCGTGCCCAAGCTTCTTGATTCCGCACCGCCACTTCTGGTGGGCGAGGCTGGTTGGGGCTTTGTGGCGCCAAAAGCGGCCAAGAATCCAGAGATGGCGATCAATTTCCTCCAAATGATGTGCTCGGAGGAAGGGCAGATAGGCTACGCAAAGATCTACGGTGGGATCATTTCGGCATGGAAGGGGTTGGTAGGCAATTTTTCCTACTTTGCTGACTCAGCCGAAGATAACCCCAATGTGATGGCAGCCAAGCTGAGCCAGGATCATCTCCTTGCGCAGACTCAATACTATGGTGAGAATTTTGGCTATCCCGGTGAGGTAGATGGTATTGGCGGCGAGATAACTTCGCTGGTGCGCCAGGGTAAGTTAACGGCTGCAGAAGCAGTTGCCCAATACCAGGAGCGCTGTGAGGCGCAGTACAAACAGTACTTAGAGGATGTCAAGGCTGTGGCTGGGTAATTGTAGCAGGGCGTTAAGGCGAGCGTTGTTGCGGGCTGTGATCCACCTGCCAGGCAGCTGTTATGCTGCCTGGCAGGTTTCAGTCGCCAGGAGCGACGCTCCCACTGCTAGAAAACGGCAGATACAGCAGCCTGGCTGCGGTTGCCTGGGAGCTCTAGAAGTAGAGGGCATCCTGCCCTCAAGGCCACAAAATCGAAGAACCCTAGGGTTGTCGTTGGAATGCGCTGGTGATGCTTATGTGGAGGAAAAGCATGGCAGAAAGTACAGGAGTGCTTCAGGCAGATCGGTCGCCAGCTGCAAGGCCGTCGCGTACTTGGAGCACAGTGGTGCGGAAAACGCTGCGTAAACCACAGTTCTGGTTCGGGGTCAGCGTGCTTGTGCCCACCTTGATCTGGTACTGGTACTTCGCGTACCAGCCGATTGTCCTGGCATTCCGTATCGCTGTAGTCAAGTATCAGGTGCTCAATCCGGCTGCAAGCCCGTTTGTTGGGCTGGATAACTTCCGGCAGTTGTTCGACAATCCCTTATTCCTAATCTCGGTGCGCAATACCCTTACGTGGGCTGTTCTCTCCTTCATCTGGATGATACCGATTTCCTTGGGAATATCTCTCTGCCTGGTGAATGTCCGGCGCGGACGAAATTTTTATCAGGGGATCATCTTTCTACCTGTCGTGATCTCGTTGGTGGCGATCGCTGTGCTCTTTCGGATGTTGATGGACCCGGATGTGGGCCAGTTCAACGGGGTATTGGAAAGTTTGGGGTTGCCTGGTTTCTCCTGGCTTTCCAGCTCCGATACCGCACTGCAAACTGCAGTTGGCATTGGTGTCTGGAAGGGATTGGGTTTCTATGTGGTCATCCTGACGGCAGGGATATTGAATATCCCAATCGAATTGCAGGATGCGGCTACGGTGGATGGCGTAAATCCCTGGCAGCGTTTCTACCGCATCACACTGCCGCTACTTTCTCATACCATGGTCCTGGTAATGGTCGTCCTGGCTATTGGTGCATTGCAGGAGTTTACCGGTGTCTTTGTGCTGACCAACGGTGGTCCAGGCAACGCCACTTACATGTACAACCTGCTCATTTATCAGGAGGCCTTTCAGGATATTCGCTTCGGCACTGCCACAGCGGCTGCATTGATACAGTTTGTGTTCATCATTGCGATCACCATCGTGCAGTTGCGGTTACTCCGACCCAAGTGGTCCTATTGAAAGGTGCAAAGACGATGGCAGC
>CAIRNL010000473.1 GCA_903879975.1 uncultured Chloroflexota bacterium
AAACGTGCCAACGTGATCGAATTTGCCAGATTCATGCGCAAGGCTCCGCGTGAGGGGCGTGGGAAGAAATGCCGGCTATCGTCTACGATTATCGGGCAAGGCTATTGGAACGCGCAAACAGGGCGAGAACAATTTGAGTTGCAGCCAGGGCAAGGTTGGCAGCAGAGCGATCCGCTCACGCACGCAATCCGGCATTGAGCACAAACGGCTGCTCGACAATGTCTTGGAGCGGTGCATCGAAATACGCAGCGATGCGCGCGGCGAGATGTTCCACCTTGCGCCACACACGCTAAAGAGCAGTTTCTCATAGCCAGCATGCGTCAACCCTTGCGTCCGATTCCACAGGGCAAGCCCAGCAGCTGGATGAATCTGTGCCTGGATGCCGGCCAGCGCGCTGGCGCCCTCCTCCGCAGAGAGAAACGGATCGACCAGCCCAGAGCGCCGCATACGAAACCAGCTGACCAGCGTTGCCGTGCAAATCTTCACGAACTATAGTACACTGTGAAAGGCTCGAAGCGAAGCTCTGCCCTTGGACAGATGTCCATCGCTCGAGCCGGTAGACGTATCGATCCGCCGGTTGAGCAGCGTCTGCACAGCTGCATTCACCAACGAGACGGCGCACCCTGCTCGGAGCGTCATGTATGGAAAGTATCGTCCTCGGCAATCGCTCTCTGTCCTATCGCAGCTACGGGCGCCATGTGGACAGCAACCGACCGCCCTTGGTTTTGCTCCACGGCGCAGGCGGCAACCACCTGGTCTGGCCACCACAGGTTCGCCATCTGCCGCATACCGCTGTCTACGCGCTCGATTTGCCGGGACACGGCGCCTCACCCTACCCGGCCTGCGCCACTATCAGCGCGTATAGCGAGGTCGTACGTGATTTCACCGATGCGCTCGAACTACCCTGGTTCGTCCTGGCCGGCCACTCCATGGGCGGTGCCATCACACTCGATTTCGCTCTGGCCTACGAACACCGGCTGGCCGGTATCATCGCCGTCGGCGCCGGCGCGCGCATGAAGGTTGCCGCCTCCCTACTCGACGGTATCATCAACGACTTCATGGGCACCACGGAACGGATTGTCGATTCTTCCTACGATGCCACGACGCCTGCCGAGGCAAAGGAAATCTATCTACGCCATCTGCGCGACAATGACCCAGTCACCCTGTACAACGACTTTGTGGCGGTCGAATCCTACGATATCCGCGATCGCATCGCCACTGTAGAAGTGCCAACCTTGGTTCTGTGCGGCCGCAACGACCGCATGACACCCCCCGCGCTCAGCAGCACCCTGCACGAACGTATCCAGGGCAGCCGGCTGCACATTGTCGAAGGTGCAGGCCACCATGTGATGCTCGAAAAACCGGACGAGGTCGCCCAACAGATTGGCTATTTCCTGCAAACACTCACCGACTCATTCCTCAATGCGTAACGGTTGCCCAGGCGAACCCGCGGCGCGGCCCTAGTACACAGAGACCTCAGTCAATCGGTAGTGATGGAGCAGCGCAGCATGTAGAGCGATTTGCCAAATCGCTCTACAAAACCACCGGCCTATTTGCGCCCATCTCTCCTAGCTACAACCGCGCTGGCGTCGTGCACGCTGTGAAAGTTTACCCTGCCCTACATCTTCGACCGCTTCTACCGTGTCGACAAAGCTCGCGGTCGCCGCAAGAGCGTCACCCCTGGAGCGGGCAGCGGGGCTGAGCTGGGACTCTCTATCGTCAGGCAACTGGTTACATCGAACGGCAGCCAGATTCACGTGGAAACTGTGTCTGGCATGGGCGCCACCTTTGTGCTTTCGTTTCCTGCGGTGGCATAATCGCTTTATGGCCGAAACACTACGCATTTTTGTAGCCACCACACTCGATCTGGAAGCCGAACGCACCGTCATCGGCCGGGCAATCGCAGAATTGCCCATGCATCTTGCCGTCGAAATCCGGCGCACGCCGCCGCTCCTTCCCACGCATGAAGAAATTTTCGAACGCATCGCCAACTGCAACCGCGTGTACTTTCTCATCGGCAACGATATTACCGCGCCAGCCGGCCAGGAGTGGTTCCTCAGTTGGCGTCTTGAGCGCAGCATCCTGCCCCTGCGCAAAAGCCCACGGCCAACACCCGCAGCCCAGGAGTTTCAGCGTCTCTCTCCGCTGCCGTGGGTCGATTTTCGCTCAGCGACCGAGCTGGCGCGCATCATTGCACTCGACGTTGCACGCATGGTCAAACACCCGGCTAACCGGTACGGACTGACCGTGCCCGAACTGGAACGATTGGAAAGCTACATCCGTCGCCTGGACCGAGTCCAAGCGACACTCGACAAGGAACCGACAGGTGTCGAAGGCGGCGGTGTTCTGCTGGACAGCCGGCGCCGCATCGAAGAATAGTACCCGTGTCAGACGGTCAGTGTCATCCTCAGCATAGGAGCGAAACCCATGGGATTGAAGCACACAATCATGCAGGGTGCCGTCAAGATCCTGCTCGAACGGCCAGGCAACGCCAAACGTCTGGACGAGTGGCAGACCGTCTTAGCGGCGGCGGGCGCAGCGCTTGACCAGCGGGCGGGTGCCGCCAAGCACCCCGTTCACGCCGGCAACGTGCTGCGCCACATTACCGGCATCGAACGGTGGGGGCAGCGACGACTGCAAGTGTTCCTGGGTTCGCCAGCCATCACCGACGAATACGATGGCTATTGCCCCGGCGCTGACCTGACGCTGGACGAGCAGCGCACCTGCTTCCACCAGGCGCGTGCCGATACGCTGTCCCTGGTGGCTGCGCTGAAAGCTGCCGACAATCTGCCGCCCACAGTGTCCCACAATGACTTCGGCCCACTTAGCCCGCGTGGCTGGCTGCGCTACCTCGACATGCATGCCAACCTGGAGAGCAAAAAGATCGCGTCCCGATAAGGTGCGAGACGGCCAGGCGCCGCTGTGCACGCGAAGGTCTCTGGCGTGCACAGCATCTCCAGTCACCGTGCTATAATTCCGCCCCATGGACTGGCATGAACACGTTCCAGCACGGGTTGGCTTCTGGGCATTGTTGGTACTCGGGTTATTCGCCTGGGCACCGGCACTCTATCCAGGCTATTGGCAGGGCACGGAAGGGTTTGCTCCCGTCTTCCAGGCTGTCATGCCCTCGGCCATCGCCACGATGGCCACTGCCCCCGATCTCTGGCGTGGCGCCGGCAGCGCCGCCTATCTCATTGCGCAGCCTCTGCTGCTCATGGGCGCCGAGCCGGTGCTCGCTGTTCGCATCTCCTTCATTGTGTGCTTTCTGCTCGGCGGCAGCGCTGTCTATGTCTGGTTGGCTGACCGGCTGGGCGACCGCAGCGCCGCGCTGGCCGGGCTGGTCTATTTATTGCTGCCAGTCTTCCTAGCGACAGTCTATGTGCGTGGCAGCGTCAGCGACGCACTCGTGTTGGCCTTGCTGCCGCTGGCACTGGCTGGCCTGGCCAGCTACAGTGATCGGCGCTCTATCGTCGGCGCTGCCGTCGCTGCGTTGAGCATCCTGTGGCTCTGGCGCATCCAGGCCGGGCTGGCACTCTTCGCAACAGCGCTGCTGCTGTTGTACACGCTGTTCGTCGAACGCCAGCGTCTGACTGTGCTGATCGTCGTAGCAGCCGGCGCAGCCGGGCTGGCCAGCCTGATCCCGCTGTGGTCAGTCAGTTCTCCACCCCCCGTTACGTTCACGGAGCACTTTGTCCATTTTTTTCAGCTCTTTGGCACAGGCTGGGCCACTGCGCCCAGCAGCGCCGGCTGGCAGGATCGATACCCATTCCAGCTAGGCTACGCCGTCATCGTCTTTGGCCCCCTGACGCTGTGGGGCCTGTGGTTCGGGCGAAGTGCCGACATTTCTCCCCTCGTGCGCCGGCTTGTGAATTTCAGTTTCGCCGGCGCCGCAGCCATCGCCGCCCTCTCCCTGACGATCAGCGCGCCGTTATGGGTGGCGAGCCAGGCCGATCGGCTGCTCACCTGGCCCTGGCAGATTCTACTGGTTGCGGCGCCGCTCCTGGCCGTGCTGGCCGGTGCGCTGCCCGTCACCCTGCCCGATCTGGAATCTCCCGTATACTGGGTCGTGCTGGTCACCATCACGCTGGTGGCCGGCAGTGCGACATTGGCGCCGGCCTACACACAGGTGCAGCCCCCGCTCCGCCCAATAGCACTCTTCGGCGACAACCACTTCGTCATCCTCAGCGCCCAGATCAGCGAAGAGCAGTCCCCGCAGCGCGCAACGCTGGAGATCACCTGGCAGGCGCTCCATCCCATGGCGTTTGACCACAACGTTTTCTTCCAGGCGCTGACCGGCAACGGCGAAAACGCCACGGTCGTCGCACAGATCGACGTGCAGCCGTTGGGCGGCCGGCGACCTGCAACGAGCTGGCAACCCGGCGAAATCCTGCACGATACCTACTCACTCGACCTCAGCCAGGCGCCGACGGGCGAAAAACTCACCTACTATTTCGGCTACTATGACTGGCGCGACGGCACACGCCTGCCCGTCGATGGCGGACGCGACGACAAGCTGGTGCTCCATGGCGAGTAATGCGAACGCGCTGACGCGGCCGCCGTCACCTGTCGCCGATCGCAGCGAGATCGCCCTGCCTGCCTGGTGGCGCGATGGCTTGTTCTGGCTTACGCTGACACTGAGCGCGTTTGCCGTGGCGCCCTTCCTGCTACCCGGCTACTTCTGGGGCGCCAACGATGCGCGCCACCATGTCTATTTTCTGTTCGAATACGACCGGCTCGTGCAGGATGGTATCTGGTGGCCGCGATGGAGCCCCGATTTCGCCTTCGGCTACGGCTATCCGTTTTTCAACATCTATGGTCTCTTCAGCCATTTCCTGGCCGAGTTGTTCCATCATTTCCTGGGCTTCAGCTTCACCGCTGCGGTCGAAGCCGTCTTCAGTGTGAGCATTGTGGCCAGTGCGGGCAGCATGTATCTCTTCGTGCGATCTTGGCTCGGCCGCCCAGCCGCCGTGATTGCGGCACTGGCCTACACCTATGCACCCTACCACCTCCTCAATCTCTACGTGCGTGCAAATCTGGCCGAAAGCATGGCGTTTGCCTGGCTCCCCCTCTGCCTGTGGGCGGCACGCGAGGCGGTGCTCCGGCCAGCCTATCGTTGGGTCCTCGCGCTGGCGATCAGCTACGCCGGGCTGATGCTCACGAG
Organism: uncultured Chloroflexota bacterium; assembly: GCA_903879975.1. Classification (GTDB taxonomy): domain Bacteria; phylum Chloroflexota; class Anaerolineae; order Caldilineales; family Caldilineaceae; genus Caldilinea. Next base: position 5,162 of record CAIRNL010000473.1, read on the forward strand.
CAATCTTGTCATCGTCCTCTTTACACCGCTGCTGGCCGGCTACGTCCTGCTGCTGACCATCATCCATAGCGGCGTAGCCACGCGCGGCCAGGCGTGGCCCAGGCGTGCGGCGGCCTGGCTGCGGCGCTGCCTCGCGCCGGCGCTGGGCGGGTTGGCCGGCCTCAGCTTGAGCGCAGCCTTCTGGCTGCCGGCATTCCTGGAACGCCAGTACGTGCGTGTCGATCAATGGTTCGGCGGGCGCTACGCCTACCAGGGACACTTCGTCTACTGGCAACAATACTTCAACACCCCGTGGGGCTTTGGCGTCAGCGTCCCCGGCCCCAACGACTCGATCAGCTTCCAACTCGGCGCAGCGATCGTCGCCTTTGCCCTATTGGGTATCCTGCTGGTTTGGCGAGCAGCCGGCCCGCTGCGCGGGGAGATAGCCTTCTTTGTCGCCAGTGCGCTGATCGCAGCCGGCGTGGCCAGCACTTCAGCGACACCACTCTGGGAGATGCCGATCGTCGGGGCGATGCTGCAGACGGCACAGTTTCCCTGGCGGTGGCTGATCCTTGTGGTGATCTGCCTTGCACCGCTTGCTGGATTGCTCGGGCATCGCTCTCTTCTGGCAGAACAAGAACGACTGTCGCTGCCTCTGCTTGCCGCCCTGACCGTGCTCATCCTGGCGGCATACCCTTACCTGCAGGTCGAAATCCGTGAGCCGGCGGAAGGACCGGTGAGCCTGGCGAGCCTGATGCGCTTCCAACAGTCATCGGACGAGATGACGGGCAGCACAGCCTGGGTCAAGCAGATTCCGACCTGGAGCCCTATGGCGGACTACTACCTCAGCCAGGAGGCGGCTGGCAAGACAGTCGAGCCGATCAACACGAAGTTGGACTACTCGATCTTCGACTATGAGACCTTCAGCGCCAGTTCGGTGGCACACGACACGGTCAGCGAAGAGATATACTATTTCAACGGCAAAACAACCCCGCAGACGATCATCTTCAACCAGTTCTACTATCCAGGCTGGAACGCGTATCTGCTGGACAGCAAGCATGGACGTCGCGTAGCGCAGGTGCCGGTCGTCCCTGAGGCAGCGGGCACGCTCGGCCGGATGACAGTGCAGGTGCAGCCCGGCGAAGGATACCTGCTCTTGATCTATGAAGACACGCCGCCACGCACGGCTGGCGGCATGATCAGCATCGTGACCCTGGTTATTTTGGCCACAGGCACAGTTGCTGCGATATTGTACCAACGTCGCAAGCTGCGTTTGCGACGGTAAAAGGAACGACCGGGCTTGTTGCAGCGGACGAGCCGTACCCCAAACCCACTACACAGCGCACATAGGAGCAGGCGTCACATGACATGGACATCACCCTATCGGGACATTGGGACCCGACGGCCCATGGTCGCAGAGGAGGAAGTGCAGGACCTCGCTGTCCGCCACGGCGAACCGATCCGGCGCAGCTATCTCTTGCAGGCAGACGAGTATATCCGCCGCTACCGATGGCGAACGGACAGCGACCGCCGTGCCGAAGTCGTCTTTGTCATCCAGGACCCCGCCGGTCACATTCTCCTGCATGCCAAGGCACACTACCCAGCGCGCATCTACCGCGTACTTTCCGGAGGAGTTGCCTGGCATGAAAGCATTGAGGAGGCACTGTGGCGCGAAGTGGCAGAAGAGACCAGCCTCACATGTACCATCGAGCGTTTTCTGGGCCTGCTGACTTATGAGTTCCACTACCGTGGCGAAGCTGCGCGCTTTGCCAGCTACATCTTTCACTTACGCAGCGATTTTTCCGAGCCGGTCTGTGTGCGCGACAATGAGATCTCAGCCTTCTACTCGGTGCTGCCCAGCCAGTTACTCGACGTGAGTAACGACCTGCGCAATCTGATCGGCGATCGCCGCGGCTGGGGCCAGTGGCGCGCTCTGGCGGTCGACCTGGTCCATGAACAACTGGCAGGATCAGTGCACGCTCAGAAATGAGCGACCGTCTTTGATCTGCCATGCCACCTGCTTTGAATTGAGGAGCTTGTTATGTTGGTGCCGCTCTCATGGCTCAAAGAATACGTTGACTTGACGCTTCCCGTCGAGGCGCTGGCTGAACGGTTGACGTTGGCCGGCCTGGCCGTCGACGCCATCCACCGCGTCGGCGATTGGTGGGACCCCGAAACGATCACGGTGGGCGAGGTTGCCGCCGTGTTGCCCCACCCCGACGCCGACCGCCTGGTGTTGGTGGACGTACACTTTGGCGGCGATGCCCCACAACGAGTCGTGACGGGCGCGCCCAACCTTTACCAGTACCGCAACGCCCAGTCACTGCCTATTCTCAAGGTCGCCTTTGCCCGCGCAGGCGCCGTGCTCGTTGACGCCTATAGCGACCAGGAGCCACGCCCGAAGAAAAAACTCAAACCCTCCAAGATTCGCGGCGTTGAATCGACCGGCATGGTCTGCTCGGAGCGTGAGCTCGGCATCAGCGACGAGCATGAGGGCATCATCGTCCTGCCCGAGGACGCGCCTGTGGGCATGCCGCTGCGCGATTACCTGGGCGATCTCGTCTTCGAACTGGACCTCACGCCCGACATGGCGCGCGACCTCAACCTGATCGGCGTGGCGCGCGAAGTCAGCGCACTGACCCGTGCGCCCCTTCACCTGCCGGACGACGTCTTTCCAACTCAGGGGGACGATCACGCAGCCGACTACGTGGCCGTGCGCATCGACGACCCAAAGCTGTGCAACCGCTATACCGCCATCCTGGTGCGCAATGTCACCGTCGGCCCTTCCCCGCGCTGGATGCAGGATCGCCTGACCAAAGCCGGCATGCGCCCCATCAACAATGTCGTCGACATCACCAACTACGTCATGCTGGAATACGGACAGCCGCTGCACGCCTTCGACTACGACATTCTGGTGCGCCGTGCACAACAGGCCGGAGACCGCACGCCGACCATTATCGTGCGCCGCGCTGCTGACGGCGAGCGGTTCATCACCCTCGACAACGTGACACGCACGCTCGACAGCTCCATGCTCATGATTGCCGACACGCTCGGATCGGTGGCCATCGCCGGCGTCATGGGCGGCCAGGAGAGCGAGATCAGCGACAGCACGCGCAATATTCTGCTCGAATCAGCTACCTTCGAAGGTATCAACAACCGGCGCACAGGACAAAAACTCAAACTCTTCAGCGCCGCTAGCTACCGCTTTGCCCGTGGCGTGCCGGCCACACTCAACGACATCGCCGCCCGGCGCGCCGCCGACCTCATGCGTCGCTATGCCGGCGGGCACCTAGTGCCGGGCCTCGTGGACTCCTACCCGGTGCCACAGCACAGCGTGACCGTCTACACCTCCGCCAGCGATATGCGCCGCATCCTGGGGATGGACGTCGATCTCGCCCAGGCTGCCGATGCCCTGCAGCGGCTCGATTTCACCGTGCGCGCAGTCGTAGAACCCGATCCCGCCGCACCTGCCCAGGCAACCTTTGCCCTGCATCGCACACCAGGCGAAACACTGCTCGAGTGTGTCGTGCCGTGGCATCGGCTGGATGTCAACATTCCGGCCGATCTGATCGAGGAGGTGGCGCGCAT
>CAIRNL010000474.1 GCA_903879975.1 uncultured Chloroflexota bacterium
CACTCGGCGATGTTGTCCGGCAGCAGCTCGATGCCGTAGATGCACATCAGCGCCAGCAGCGCATAGCAACGCCGCTCAAAGTCCGACTTGCCGTACTTCAATTCCACTGCGGCGAGTTTGCGCCGCAGCACCTCCACCAGGAAATTGCCGCTCCCACACGCCGGCTCCAGAAAGCGGGCATCCATGCGCGCCGTCTCCTCCTTCACCAGATTGAGCATCGCCTCCACCATCCACGGCGGCGTGAAGACCTCCCCATGATCGGCGACGCGCTGTTTGGACTTGACGTAGCTCATCGAGCGTGGCATGTTGGCTGCTGCTTCCTTCGTAGGTGTTGCGGGCTGACAGACGCAGCGTCTTCTCTTCCTTTGGCGCCTTCAACACAGGCGACACGGATCTCTTCACGGCCAGACAGTCGTACCCCTTCCATCTCCTGATTCTGAGCGATTTGTACGATTTCGGTCCCTGTGACCCAGCAAACCTCAGCAGACCTCTCTGCCTGAGCAGTTACGCCCATAGGATACCATACTCCCTCAACATGTGCAGGTCAGCGCCCAGCTCACCAGTTCATGACCCAGCTCTCATCTGTATTGACTTCCTGGATGGGGATGCCATCTCACTGGCTGGTACAGGTCGGCGCAGATAAATCCACAGTGCGCGAAGGGCGGGGAATGGGAGATCCTCTACCAAAGCTTTACATCATACTCGTCTTCTGGAATAGCAGCTGCCTCGATGATGGCGGCGCTGACTTGTTTGATGGCGTCGGCGCTGAGATTGACGTACACCCACCAGCCGTTGTTTAATTTGTGCCAGGCGTCGTTGGAAGGTTCACGGGTGAAGTAGCTAGCCCGTTTGGCGATCACCTGTTCCTCGAACTTGTCGCCGCACCACTGGACTGCGAATTCTGCAGTCCGGCGCAGCACATCTCGCCAACTGTACACAGGATAGACTTCGTCGAGAATGACCACTGCCTTCGGTTTTTCCTCCCAAGTTGCAGCCGTTTCATTCAACTGCGGCCAGTTTTCGGTGATCCTGGCCATCAGCCATTGGGCGCGCGCGCGAATCGACTGACCATTCCAGACATCGGGTGCCTGTTTCCGGAAGTACGCTTGATTGAGCAGGAGGCCGTGCTCGGCCAATTTCTGCCGCTTGACATCATAGCGGCTATTCGACAACTGTGAGTTCCAATCCAGGGTTACCACTGTGAGATTTCCCAGCGTATGAAGGAGCCCGAAGTCCTGTTGCCAGTTCTCACCGAGGTGGCGCTGCCATGCATCGGTGAGTGTTTGGGGCATAATGTGCTCGATGGTGGGATCGTCGCTCAGGACGGTGTAGGCTCCACTGCCGGCCGACAGCTGGCGGTTGATGGCATCAAAAACCAGTGCCAGTTTCTGGCGAGTGAAACTGTCCTTGCCATACAGCTCAACGGTCTCTGCCGCCTGGCGCAGCCGTACGTCGCTCGGCTCATTCCGAGCTCCCAACGCCCTGCGTAGAGACGCCGCGAAGTTTGTCACTTGAATATCCCTGATCAGCACCGGGAACATTTTGTTGAGGTAGTTGGTGGAATCCCGATTGAGGAAGCGACGCACCATGTAAGTCTCGATAAGCCGCAGACCGGCAAGGAACTCGTCTCGACTGATGTTGCCTTGCTGCCATTCATCGTACATGAAGAGCAGAAACGGATAGACAGTGGCGCTTTCAAGGATGCGCAGTCGTTCCAGCTGCTGCCGAACTTCTCTGTCCAACTCGTGTTGTGGGCGCAAAAGGCGGTCGTAGTAGCGGGCAAAACGTTTAATACGGGTCAGCTCCTGCTCAAACTCGGCCACGTTCATGGCCTGACCGCGATCCCGAAAGCGAGAATAGACATGCTCTTCGTTGATCAATACGCCCGATAGGTAGGCAAAGTAGTGGCGCAGAAACGCAGTGAGTTCGCCCAGGCGAGAGCGACCTACCGTGCGTTTTTCCAGCAGCATTTCTTCGATAGGCGACCACAGCCCTGTGAAGACCGGCTCCTGACGCTCAGGCGGCAGTTTCATGGCGATGTAATTGCGCACCAGATCGGCCTGGGTCAGGGACTTGCCCTTGTAGTTGAGGCTTTCGAAGATCTCGTAGGGGCGTTCGTTGGGGCTAAGGTTGATGAAGACGACCTGCAAACTGGTCATCAGGACGTTGAAGAGGCGGTTGGCATCGATACCGTCACTCTTGAAACGATAGTCCAGTTGACTGGTCAGATAGGCAAATGCCTTGGG
>CAIRNL010000475.1 GCA_903879975.1 uncultured Chloroflexota bacterium
GGCCAACGGCGCAAGGAATTCGATGTTGTCCTTGTCGGCAAAGCCACCGCCCGTGTCGACCATGAGACCGGAGAAGCCGTAGACCTTGCTCAGGCAAATCTGCAGGATCGGGAGGTAACCCTGGAGCCATGGCTGCTGATCGATGACCAGATCGGTCCAGCCGCCGCGGATGGCCGCAATGGTGGCCGGCGACAGGTCGAAGCCGGCACCGATGATGTCATCCGGGCCTTTGCCTGCCGCAGTCAGGTAGGTTTCGAGGGTGGCAGTGAGACCACCGTGATCGGTGACGACTAGCTTCACATCCGGATTCGATGAGACATAGCCGGTAAAGGTCGGCGTGCCAGCGGTCGGATCGGCATTGGTGGCCGCATCGATCTCAAAGTAGTCGACGGTCATGCCCGCCTCCTCCAATGCGTCGATGACACCCTTGGTGCGCTCGCCGCGGCTCGGCTGCGAGAGCAGTCCCCAGACCATGGCGCGGTCACCGGTCGTGAATCCGTAGCGGTTGATGATCTCCTTGCCCAGCTTGTAGCCAGCCGTGTAATTCACTGCACCAACATATCCGAAACCCTTGCCCTGGTACTTGCTCATCGAGGCGGACAGCTCGGTGTTCTGGCTGGTCACGATGATCCCCTGGCTGGCAGCCTCGTCGATCAGCGGGGAGAAAGCTTCGTCGCCAGGATGGCCCATGACGGCAATGCCGTCCGGCCCTGTCGCAGCGGCTTCTTTGAACTGCGCAATCATCTTCTGCGGATCCCAGTCGGAGAAGATGTACTGCACGGTCGGTCCAAGGTCCGCCTCAGCCTGCTTGGCGCCATTGTAGACGTTGTTGGCAAAGACGCCACCAGCCGGGCCGCCGGGAAAGAAGACGATGTTCACATCGGAACACCACTTCCCGGCCCCATCAGCTGCTGCGGCTTCGCCGCTGGTGGACGCTGCCGGCGTCGTGGGTACCGTGACCGTACAGGCAGAAAGCACAAGTGCCAGGACGATCAGTATGGCCAGGATCGGAAATCTCATGCGCTTCATAGTACCTCCTGATAGGTAAAAACGGTTTGGGCCGCAAACAAGAGTAAGATGCTTATGACGGCAGTACGGCCTATGCAGGGAGCCGCTCGAACCGTGCAGCCATCAGTTGGCTACGTCCAGACACCCGGAGGATGTGCGGTACACATCGGATCCGCGCAACAGAACACTGTGGAAGATTCGTTTGCGGTTGATAGTGTCAATTCTAGTGCATGCTATCTTTTTCGTCAACCTGCGCGAAAATGCCAAAATGGTGCGGGCTAATTCCCGTACCCGCTCCGCCATATCCTCGCTATACCCCATCCCGACCGCCCCAAGCCTCTGTGGCCAGCGCCTCGGCCCGACCCGTTGCGCTCCCGCAAGCGCTGGATCGCAGCGACCACCCGCTTGCCCCGTCTCGTGGGTGCCAAGGCTTGAGTTTGCCCTCGTCTATTGATAGGATGGCAGATCGATCATACTTTTCCCAGACAAGCGTAGCGGAGAGGGACGCTCATGAAACAATCCTACGGGACGACCGCAGACGGCAGCGCTGTGACAGAATACACCCTGACCAATACCACTGGGATCGAGGTCAAGGTGATCACCTACGGTGGGATCATCACGTCGATCCGCCTGCCAGACCGCCGGCAGGAGATGAAGAATGTGCTCCTGGGGTTTGCCACCCTTGCCGACTATGAGACGCGGAGCCCCTACTTTGGTTGCATCACCGGGCGCTATGCCAACCGAATTGCGGGCGGCAGGTTTGTGCTGCAGGGGCAGACGTTTCAGCTGGACGCTCAGAACGGGCCAAACCATCTGCACGGCGGCGTGAAGGGGTTCGACAAGGTGGTCTGGGAGGTGACTCGCGAGGTGGAGGGGACAGAGGGGGCCGGCGTCGAGCTGCACTATCTCAGCCCGGACGGCGATCAGCACTATCCCGGTGACCTGGAGACCTACGTGACCTATTTCCTCAACAACGACAA
>CAIRNL010000476.1 GCA_903879975.1 uncultured Chloroflexota bacterium
ATGGGCGATCACCAACAGGGTGGGCGCACGGCGCTCTACACAGGCCGATACGGTGCGCAGGCTTGCGGCATCCAATGCACCAAAGCTCTCGTCCAGGATCAGCAGATCCGGTTCCTGAAGCAGCGATCGCGCAATGTAGATCCGGCTGCGTTCGCCATGAGAAAGCCGCCAGCCACTCTCCCCCACCATCTGCTCAAGGCCCGCAGGCATGCGTTCTATCAAGGTTTCCAAGCCCAGTTCTCGACAGATTCCTTCTGCGTCGAGCAGATCTTGGGCGGTGGGTGGCCATTGTCGTCCCATTAACAAATTGAAGGCCAGCGTGCCGGTCAAGATGAAATTCTCGTGAAACTGGGGGACGAGCACGACGCGACGCCGCCACATGGCAGTCCCCATCCTGCGCTGGTCAGAACCTGACATGGTCAGATAACCTGCCTCTGCGGTTCGCAACCCCGCAAGCAATGTGGCCAGGGTCGATTTGCCGCTGCCCGACGCACCGGTGAGCAGAATCCGCTGGCCACTCTCAATTTGCAGGGTGCAGCCATCCAACACCCGCTGGGAGTCGGGGTGAAACCGAAACGCCAATTCCTTGGCTTTGAGCAGCGGCGCCGCTGGATATCCGCTCATCTCGTCCTGTGTTGCGCGCAGCTTCTGTGCCACGTCCACCAGGGGCAGCGCAGACTCAACAGCCAGCGGCGAACGCATCTCTGCGCCAGCCGCAGCGGCAGCGCCAGGGGACAGTGCCGACTGCCTGTCCACCAGACGTAGCCAGCGCCGAAATTCTCCCAACAGGCCAGGCTCACCTGGCCGGCTCGCTGCGCTGAACAGATACTCGATTTCCTTCCAGCTGCGCTCTACCTGGATCAGGCTGCGAGTCCCAGTCACTAGGCTTGTAAAGGCTTGATAGGCAAGCAAGAGAGCGCCCAACGTCAGGGCAAGTTGAGTCGGTGTCGCCGGTTGGAGCAAGAGCGTGTAAAGAAAACCGCCCAGCCCGACGAGCATCCACCCGCGCGGCAACGATGCCAGCAGATTCTCCGACCCGTCGGCGCGGCGCTGCAGGCGCAGAGTGCGCTCCAATTCTTTGTCTTCGTCCCTATGCCATTGCTGCGCATCTTCCTGGATGAGTCGCGTGCGATGCCCGACCAGCCGTTCCAACAGCGCATTGGTCATTGTATTTTGACTGTCGGCGTATGTGCTGCGCAGGATCGCATGCCGCCACCCCAAAGCGACCAGCAGCAAAGTCGACCCCACCAGCAGCAGCGCCTCAAGCCAGCTGCCCACAGCCAACGCTAGAATCAGCAACGATGCCCCCAACTGCAGCACCGAAAATACGGTGATGAGGCCACCCGCCAGCACCAGCTGTTCCACAGCATCTGCCGCCAGAACATGGCCCAGAAAATGACCGGCGCCTTGATGCCGGATTTCTTCCGGCTCTAGCCGCAACACACCGGCCAGCAGGCGTGTCTTGAAGATCTCTCCCACACGTGCAACCAACTGCCGCTGTGTGGTGAAGATGACCTGCTGGAAGGGAATCGTGCTCAGCAGTACCAAAACCCACGCCCACAGTCCACCCCAAGTAAACTCACCGCTCAGCGCAGAACGGCCAATCAGCCACCACGCCAGCAATGTCAAAAGAAATTGCGCCGCATAGCTGCCCAGCAGAATCGCCGCCAGGCGTGGCACGTGAGCAGCCTGCATGCGCCTGTTCAATGCAACACCAGGCGGCAGGCGCAAGAGCCATCCGCCGCCCTGTACGTTCGTCCCCAACATCTCGCCCAGCAGGATGCGCTGCATCCTGCCCTGCGTCCTGAAGATCCCACTCTGTGTCAGGAGCGACTCGAGCTTGGTTGCCTGGGTCGAAGTGCTCTCTTGCCACAGCAGGTCATGGACATTGGCATGGCTGAGCCGCCTGAGGGAACGATCCGGCGCAATGAGATCGACCCAGTAGCGATGGCTGCGCAGGAGCACCAGGAAAGTGCCAGGCGATGCCGAAGAAGGAGCGGGTACTCGCAACAGAGCTGGCGCTGCACTGCGTAACACGGTCTCTGTTTCACGATGATAAAATTGCACCGGCTCGGCTTCCAGCGCACATTCCCGCGCGCAACGATCGACCCAGTCATCGAGCAGCGCCTCGTTGTTCAGATGAATCTCAGCCGCAAGTGTCTCCTCGCCCGGCGCACTCCAGCCATATGCTCGCGCCAGGCAAGAGAGACCTTCGCCAATCTGAGCGATGGGCCAGCGCAGGTCATCCGGCTGCATCAGCGCGCCTGCCAGATGATCCGCACCGGCACAGGCAATGCCAATCGAGCTCGCCTGTGCGACTATGCCGACGGCGTGCCAGCACTGCCGCCACCAAGATTGCTGAGCGTATTTGAAACACTATTGGTCAGTTGCCCCCACAGATCGCTGATCTGTTGTTGGACTTCTTCCAAAGAAAGACCGGCACGTAGATCAGATCGCACCGGCAGCCCTCCTGGAACGATTGTCTGCTGGGGCGCCTGACGCGTATCTGTCCTCTTGATTTCCATTTTGCTCTCCTGATTTTTCTGGTTGACACTTGCAGGTGGATGGAGCGACTCTGCTGTGATGCAATGCCACTCTAAGGCACAGTATAGAAACGAAACATGAGTTGAATGTGAGCCGAAAGTGAGAGGCACACACGGTGCTCCTGCTTCTCCGAATGGAGTGCCAATCCTCATTCGCAGAATAGCGTATCGAACCCAGCTGTCTTCTCAGCTGGGTTCCTCCCTCTCTCCCTCGGCCGATTCAGCAGCGATCTTCTGCCTCAGCAGCAACGGCAACATCGCAATACCGATGCCGGTCAGCAGGCTGGCGTTGTACATCATCGTCGCCGTGAAGAGCCCCATTTTCAGCAGAAAGACCCCGCCAATGGTGGCGACACCTGGCAGGATGGCGGCCGCATAGCCGGCCCGCATATTGCCGTTGAACTCGCTGGCCAGATCCAACAGGGCAGGCAGTTGCCGCAGCGACTGATCCATCATCACAATCTGCGCCGTGTCGGTGGCGACAGAGGTTGCCCCGCGCAGGGAAATCGAAATGTCCGCGCTGCGCAGGGCCAACGAATCGTTGATGCCATCCCCCACAAAACAGACTTTGCGCCCCTCTGCCTGCAGCCGTTCTACATGCGCTGCCTTGCCATCGGGCAGCGTATTGGCAAAGTAGTGGTCGATTCCCAGACTTTGTGCCAGTTTTTGCGTCGGCTGTTCCTGATCGCCGGAAATGATGTAGACTGTCAGAGCGCGTTGATGCAGGTCGGCGACGATCTCGGCAATTTCAGCACGAAGCGTCGGCTCCAACTCGATGACGCCGATCAGGCGTTCATGCATGGCCACCATCACCAGCGAATGCCCCTGGTGATGGGCTTTCTGCTCGAGCTGCTCCACCGCAGACGGCAGATCGATCTGCTCCAACGCCATGAAGCGGCTGCTGCCGATGCGGAAGAGGGCGCCGTCGATCCGGGCTTTGATCCCGTAGCCGACGGTGTAGTGCGCGTCGTCGATGGCCGGCAACTGCAAATCTCGTTCGTGCGCCGCTGCCACGATCGCATGCGCGATCGGATGGCTCTGGCGCGCTTCGATCGCTGCTGCACAGGCCAGCAGATAGAGCTCGTCGACACCTTCCAGACAATGAATCTGCGCAACATGAGGCTGTTCTACGGTCAGCGTGCCGGTCTTGTCGAAAATGATGGTGTCGATTTCGGGCAGCAGTTCGAGCGACCGGCCATCTTTGATCAG
>CAIRNL010000477.1 GCA_903879975.1 uncultured Chloroflexota bacterium
AACCCATACCGCTACGCCGCGGCCAACAGCGACCGCCACACCCACGTCGACGCCGTCACCTGTGCCGACTGCCACGGCAACCCATACCGCTACGCCGCGGCCAACAGCGACCGCCACACCCACATCGACGCCGTCACCTGTGCCGACTGCCACGGCGACCCATACCGCTACGCCGCGGCCAACAGCGACCGCTACACCCACATCGACCCTGGCAGCTCTGACGGCCACGGTAAGTTCCACGGAGACGCTCCCTTCGGCGGCTGCAGCGGCTGGGCTGACCGACGGTGCCGGAATCACTTCTACAGGGCAGCCTGATCTCGCAGTGACTGCCAAGGTTACCGAGACCCTCCTGGTCTCAGAACAAGACAATGACTTGCCGGATGAAACCTCCGCTGCGGCAACGCCCGGACTGCCGCCTACGGGCAGCTCGCTCGCAGGGGATGCAGCGCCGGCGATCGTCCTTGTCGTGCTCGCCGCCATTTTCCTGCTCGGCCTGTGGGATCGCCGCCAACAGTCGCCCTAGGCCGGTCTTGTGCCCCCGCCCAAGAATGGCCGTCAAAAAAACAGGCGATGCCGCCTGCATGGGTGCAGCATCGCCTGTTTCGTGGGAGGAACGTGCGGTTTGCCGTTCAGTACAGATCGTCCGTCAGTCCGGCCTCGAGTTCGTCCAGAATATAGTGGCGGGCCGTGGTCTCAAGACGCTTGTGCCCCAACGCCTTCTGCGCCATACGCAGATTGCTGCGCGCCAGTTGTGTCCCCACAAAGCGACGAAAATCATGGGGTTTAATGTCCTCCAACCCCGCTGTATCCGCGTATTTGCGCACAATACGCCAGATCGCCGACGCTGAGAGAGGGCGGACGGCAGCGCGCTCTCCGCGGCCGGCAAACGAAGTAAATACATACTCACTGTCGACAGGGCGTTCGGCGAGCCAGCGCAGGATGTGTGTGCGCGCCTCACGGCTCAGCGGCGCCTCACGATACTCGACGTCGTTCTTGCCACGCACCAATACAACATAACCGTTGCCTTTTGCCCGAATCTGCTGTCGTTTCAAGACGGCAAGCTCGCTGACGCGCAGTCCGCTGGAAGCCAGGCTTGCCAGTAGGGCGGTATCACGCAGGCCGATCAAACGCTCAGATGCAGGCGCATCGCAGATTGTTCGCATAGCAATGGGCTCAATTTTAACACGTGCGTTCTCTTTGATCCGCTCTTTGAGGGCGGCAGCCTTGACGCCGGAGACCTCGGCAAAAGCCGCCGCCGTTTCGTGTGGGATATATCCCTGCGCTGCAGCTTCGCGCATGAGACGTTTCACCGCACTGAGCATGCGATTGATCGTGTTGGGGCTCATCTGAGTCTCCTGAGCCAGGTGCGCCCTCCAGCGCGCCAGGGTCGCCGCATCGAGCAGGGCGGCGGGCGAGACGGCAAAGGCCACGTAGGCGGCAAAGTCTCGCTGGTACATGGCCATGCTCGACGGCGCGAGCTGGCCGGCCAGGAGAGTAGCATCAAACGCGGGGTGAAATGGCTCCGTGGACGACGTCGTATCGGTCTGTCGAGCGAGCGGTTGTTCAGGTCGAGCTGGCACTTCCATATGTTCCTCCATTTTGAATGGCTCTACCACAGAGTAAAGCACAGGGAGCGCAAAATGTCAACATATTTGTTTTGTAATTTTATTTTTATTGCACATATTTTCACATACTGTATCGACACCTTGGCTAGTACAGATGGGCGCGAATAGGCCAGCAGTATGTGGAGCGATTTGCCAAATCGCTCTGTGTGTATGCCGAGGCCAGGCAGGAGCCATCGACGTGAACTCGTCTGTGAAACGGAGGGCACGGTCCGCTTTCAGACCGTGCCGTGTCTGGATTGCCGGCTGTGCCTGGCCTATGATTGGGGTGTGGATGCGGGGACGACCCAAGCAAATTCTCTGCGGTCGCTAGCACTCAATCACTACACGAATAATGGCGTTGCCCTCACAATAGCGCAATAAAAGAGTCATTTAATTGCGCTATTGCAAAAATAAAATACCCCACCTGACGGCACAGCGCAGGGCACCGAACATCGCTGGAGACAGGACATAAAGATGAGTACGAACGGACAAACACGCACGACGACGGCATTACACCATGGCAACTCCGGCGAACGACGTCCAGCCAAGGACGTACATGTCTGCGACTTTGCCTGGGAGTTTGGCGGATCGTCGCATGACTGGCACCTGGACGGGCAGATCAACGCTGCACAAGATTCCTCCAGAGTGTTGTCCCATCTCGATCGCGCGCTTGCGTTGGCAGGCTGAACCTCGCCCTACCCTGCTCTGTTTTTGACTACGCGAAAACAATGCGGTCGAGCCATGGCAATGATGCGGCTGCAGCAGGTTGGTGCATTCCTTTCCCCTCTGGTAGACTCCCCATAAAATCATCAGGTGGACGACTCCGCCAGATTTCGGCCGAGCCTTCACCCAATACCAACACGGCCGTGAGTCACCATGTCTCATTTTCACCCACCGCTAGCCGCCTTCGACCTGGAAGGCGTTTTTCTGCCCGAAATCTGGGTTGCTGTGGCCAAGCGCACGCAGCTGCCGGCGCTGCAGCGCACCACGCGCGACGAGCCAGACTACGATAAACTCATGCACTACCGCATGCAGATTCTCGAACAGGAAGGGCTGACGCTGGCCGATATCCAAGCCGTGATCGCCACGATGGAGCCACTGCCCGGCGCAGTAGAGTTCCTTGCATGGGCACGCCGCACGATGCAAACTGTGATTATCACCGACAGTTTCTACGAATTCGTCGCACCGTTCCTGCCCAAGATCGGCTACCCGACAGTTTTTGCCCACACGCTCCAAAGTGACGAGCGAGGAATGTTGGCCAGCTACCGCCTGCGCGTGCAGGATGGCAAGCGTCTGGCTGTCGAATCGTTCCGTACACTCGGGTTTCGTACAGTGGCCGTCGGTGACTCCTACAACGACACGCGCATGCTCGGCGCCGCCGACCAGGGCATTCTCTTCCGACCGCCCGACAATGTGATTCTCGAATTCCCGCACTTCCCGGTGACGCGCGAGTACGCTGAACTGCAAGCAGCCATCGAACTGTTCCTGTACACGCCGCAACCGATCTGACGAGAAAAGGGCTTACAGAACAAGCCGCACCACCCTGCTATATTGAATAAGAAGGGAAGTTCACTCAACACAGTGATGGATTGGAAAGGAGACAATTATGTTAAGCCATTCCGTTCAGCAGCTGCTCAATGAACAGGTCGCCAAAGAGTTGTACGCCTCCAACCTCTATCTCGCTATGGCTGGACATTTCGCCGAAACCAATCTGATGGGCATGGCCAACTGGATGCGCATCCAGAGCGAAGAGGAGCGCGGCCATGCACTGCGCTTCTTCGAGTTCGTCATCGATCGCAATGGCAAAGCCGAAGTCGGCGCGGTCGCCCAACCGCCCGCTGAGTTTGGCGCACCTGTCGAGGTCTTCGCCCAGGCGCTGGCGCATGAGCGCAAGGTCACGGCCTCGATCCACGCACTCTATGCCCAGGCGCTGAAAGACGACGACTATGCTACCCAGGTCTTCCTGCAGTGGTTCATCAACGAACAGGTCGAGGAAGAGGCCAATGCCTCGGCAATGGTCGAGCGGCTCAGCATGGCTGGCGACAACCGCGCGGCCCTGTTGATGCTCGACACTGAAATGAAGGGACGATCTGCTGAGTAACACCGCCCCACGCACGTTCTGTATTGCGTATGGCAGTACAGACGGGCACACGCAGCAGATTGCTGCACGTCTGAAAGAGAAGCTCGACTCTCTGATCCCGCAAGGAAAGGAGGATGTCGAGCTTCTCGATGTCGCCGAGTATCACCTGGAGACGCTGCTCGAGTACGACTGCATCATCCTGGGTGTACCGACCTGGAACAGGGGTCAGCTCCAACGCGACTGGGAGACGGCCCTGGAGGAGTTCGAGGAGATCGACCTGACCGGTCGACATGCAGCGATCTTTGGACTTGGCGACCAGGTCGGCTACCCTGATACTTTTGCGGATGCTATGATTTTTGTTGCCGACCGGGTGCGAAGGCAGGGCGCCCAATGGGTCGGCACCTGGCCGACCGATGGCTATCGCTTCAACCGATCCTGGGCTGTCGAAAACGGGCGCTTTGTCGGCCTGGTACTGGACGAGCACAATCAGGCTGAATTGACGGATGCTCGCCTGCATCGCTGGGCTACCCTTCTGCTGAAAGAACTTGCCGTATGAGCACTAACTCCCTGCCGCCCACCGAGGCCGAGTATCTATCGAAACGCGATGCGCTGTGGGCCAATGTCGTCAGCCCAGTTGGCTATGTCCTTGCTGTCTCCTACCCCGTGCTGGCACTGTCGACCGGCGTACGCGCGATCTACCAGCTCTTCTTTAAGGCCGATGTCGCCAACTATGTGCCGGTCTACCTGAGCGCGCTGGCAGCGCTCTGTTACCTCACGGCCACGGTCGGCTTCGCCTATCGCCGGCGCTGGAGCTGGTGGCTTTCAGCTGGCGCACTGGGCTTCGAAACGATCATGACCTTCGTCGTCGGCGTAATGAGTTTCACGCACCCAGACCTGATCGGCCGCACGGTCTGGCGCCATTTCGGTGAAGATTACGGCTTTTTCCCCCTCTTTCAACCGCTCCTTGGCCTGATCTGGCTTTTCTGGCCACTCACGATGGAAAACTACGGGATACGGCAGAAGAAGTCCCCATTTCGGCATTTACCAAGCGATCATTCGCGGGAAGATTCATGATCAGACGTACTGCACCGGCCAACCTCATGGTGGTTTTTGGCGCTTCGGGCGACCTCGCTAAACGCAAGTTGATGCCCTCACTTTTCCATCTCTTCCGCCAGAAGCTCCTGCACAAAGGCTTTGTCGTCCTCGGCTATGCGCGAACCGCCATGACCGACGAGGAGTTCCGCTCGCAGGTGGGCGAAGCGTTGCGCGAGTACCAAGCCGAGGAACACACCAGCGCCTTTGACGAAGAAGCCTGGCAGCGCTTCTCACGGATGCTCTTCTATCAGCCTGGCGGCTACGACGACCTGAACGCATTCAAGTCGTTGGCAGCACGGCTGGAGACGCTCGACAACGACTTTCCCACTCAGCGCAATCACCTCTTCTACCTGGCCACCCCGCCCAATGTCTTCGAGCCTATCGCTTCGCTGCTCGACGTGGTAGGCCTGGCCAAGGCTGGTGACAGCAGTTGGACACGCGTCATCATCGAGAAACCCTTCGGCCATGACTTGCAGAGCGCACACAAGCTCAACGATCACCTCCTCAGCGTCTTTCAGGAAGACCAGATTTACCGCATCGACCACTACTTGGGCAAAGAGACAGTCCAGAATATCCTGGTTTTTCGCTTCGGCAACGGCATTTTCGAACCGATCTGGAATCGCAACTACGTAGACCACGTCCAGATTACGGTTTCTGAGAGCCTGGGCGTAGGCACACGCGGTGGCTACTATGACAAGTCAGGGGCGATCCGCGACATGGTGCAAAATCACATGATGCAGCTCGTTGCACTGACGGCCATGGAACCTCCTGTCGCCTACGACGCCGAGTCGGTGCGCAATCAAAAGGTCAATGCGCTGCGCTCCATCCGCCCAATTGACCCACTGGAAGTCAATAAGTCGGTCGTGCGCGCACAGTATGCGGCTGGGCTGACCGGCGGCAAGGAAATTCCAGGCTATCTCGAGGCAGAAGGCATCCCCCCGAATTCCACTACCGAGACCTACGTGGCCTGGAAGCTCGAGATCGACAACTGGCGCTGGAACGGCGTACCTTTCTACATTCGCACAGGCAAGGCGCTGCCGACCAAGGTCACCGAGATCAATGTCATGTTCCGCCGGCCACCGCTCATGTATTTCGACAGCCGGGAGACACGCGGGCAGAAGGTGCGCAACAGCATCACTCTGCGCATCCAGCCGGACGAAAGCATCATTCTGGGCTTCGATGCCAAGCGACCTGGCCCACAGCTCGACGTCGAACAGGTGAGCATGGATTTCGTCTACAGCCGCGCGTTCGGCGATTCAACCATCTCTGACGCCTACGAACGGCTGCTACTCGATGCAATGCTGGGTGACAGCACGCTCTTTATCCGGCGCGATGAGACCGAACTTGCCTGGGATCGTGTCACTAATGTACTGGATGGCTGGCAAATACAAGAAGAGATCATGCGCAAGCGTGGCAAGACCTTGTCCCTGCCCCAGTACACAGCGGGATCGTGGGGACCGCTCGAATCCGAAGACCTGCTGGCGCGTGATAGCCACCACTGGCGCGAACCGATCTTGAATGGGACTCAGTAGGAAACACAATGGAAAGCAGACGGACAGTCGAAGTCGTACCCACTGCCGACGATCTGGCGCGCGTCGCATGCGAAATGATTGCGGCCGCAGCAGCAGCCTCGATTGGGCGGCGTCGCTACTTCCGCATCGCTCTGGCAGGCGGCTCGACGCCACAGGCGATCTATCGCCTTTTGGCCGACGATCCGTACATGGATTTCAGCGACTGGCAGATTTTCTGGAGTGACGAACGTTGCGTGCCGCCGACATCACCGGAGAGCAACTATGCCATGGCCAAAGCCGCCCTGCTCGACCAGCTGGCACGTCCACCGGCACTCGTCTTTCGCATGGCCGGCGAGGGCGAACCCGATGCCGCAGCAACAGCCTACGAACGGGCTGTGCGCGAACTCGTTCCACCCAATCCCGCCATCGTCACCCGGCAGGCACCGCGCTTCGATCTCGTCCTGCTTGGAATGGGCGCAGACGGCCACACGGCCAGTCTTTTTCCTGACAGCGCTGCCCTGGACGAACGCGAGCGACTGGTCGTCGCCAATCACGTGCCGCAGTTGGCAACCACGCGGCTGACCTTCACCTACCCGTTGATCAACGCCGCACGCCGCGTGCTGATTCTAGTGAGCGGAGCTGGAAAGGCCCCTACGCTGCGCGACGTGCTGGCCAGCCCGCAGAATCCGCGGCGTTTTCCGGTCCAGGGTGTTCAACTTCAACGGGGCAACCTGACCTGGCTGGTCGATCAGCCGGCCTACGCGCTCATGGCGCACGCGCCATCCGACTGAGCAGCAGGTTGGCGCTATCTTCTTCCTGAGCGATCCTCCATCCCAGCGGGCGATCCGTCGCCGGATCTATCGCCGATGATGTGCCTGTTCGCTCCAGAAACTGAACTGGGTAGAACTCATGTCGCCACTCGCACGCCTGTCGATGGTGTTACTTGCCGCCTTCCTTGCGCTGCCGACTCGCCCTGCCCCCCTGCATGCCCAAGGGATCACGCTCCCCCTCGGCTTTGTCCAGGAGACGATCGCCGCTGGTTTTACGTTGCCCACCGACTTTGTGTTTGCGCCAGACGGCCGTCTTTTCGTCGCAGAGAAGGCCGGACGCATTCGCGTTGTGCAAAGCAGCAGCGTCCTCGACACGCCCCTGCTGGACATCAGCGACCGCGTCAACAGTATGTTTGACCGCGGCCTGCTCGGCATTGCACTCCATCCGGATTTCCCAGCCACGCCCTATCTCTATGCCGCTTATACCTACGAACCGCCCGAAGCGATAGGTTACAGCCAGCAAGGAGCCCGCACAGCACGCCTTTCGCGCTTCACAGTGAGCGGCAGCCGCGCGCATCCCGCCAGTGAGGTGATCCTCGTGGGCGCAGGCGGCACCTTCGGCACCATCGGCAATCCGGACATGCACGATACACGCCCCTGGAGCTGCGAGGCCGATGACCGCACGCCCTACCCTGACTGCATGCCAGCCGACGGGATGGCTCACACGATTGGCATGGTTGCCTTCGGCCCCGACGGCGCCCTCTATGCGGCAAACGGCGACGGTGTCGTCGACTTTTCGGGTTCTATGCGTGCACAGACTCTGGAAAGTCTCGCCGGTAAAATTTTACGTATCGATCCGATTACTGGCTATGGCTATGCGAATAACCCTTTCTTTGACGGCGACGCAACGAGCAACCGGTCCAAGGTCTTCGTCTACGGCATGCGCAATCCATTTCGCTTCGGCTTTCACCCCAATACCGGCACTCTATTCGTCGCCGATGTCGGTAACAATAAGTGGGAGGAGATCACCGTAGCCGAGCCAGGCGACAACCTGGGCTGGCCCTGTTTCGAAGGGCCAGAGCAAACTGGCATATCGCCCACGTGCGGCGGTCTCTACACCGGCAAAGAACACCGCCGTCCTGTCTACAGCTATCCACATGCCGACGGACGCGGTGCAGCTATCGGCGGCACTTTCTATGCCGGTGCCACTTTTCCTGCACGCTACCGCCACGCCTATTTCTACGGTGATTTCAATGCCTCAACCGTTGATGTGTTGACCTTTGCCGATGATGGCACGCTGCGATCTGAGACCTTTGCAACCGGTGCCGTCGCCCCGGTGCGCATGCAAACAAGTGTGGACGGTGCGCTCTACGTCCTCTTCATTGCCGATGGCACCCTACGCCGCATTCGCTATACTGGCGCAAACGATGCCGGCGCCGGCCCGGCAGTGGCTGTGGCTGCACCCTCTGCACCGGTTGACTCGCCACCACAGGTGAGCATCGCCACGCCCGACGATGGCGATAGCCTTGCCGTCGGTGCTACGATCTTCCTGACGGGATCAGCGGTTGAGGCCGACGGCACCCCGCTGCCGGACGCGCAGCTGCGCTGGGAGGGGCTGCTGCACCATCGGGAGCACATCCACTACGACTATCTGCGCGCAACCGGGGCGACCGCCGAACTGATCGATGAGGACCACGGCGAAGATACCTGGCTGGAAATATGCCTGATTGCCGAAGGCAAGGGCGGCGAGGGTAGGAAGTGCATTGAACTCTTCCCCGCCGCAGTGGCGCCCGCACACCCGCAGGTCGAAGAACCCGCCAGTATTGCCGCGCAGTCCCCCACAGACAGACCCGACACCCCTAATACAACGGCAGGCGTGCTGCACAAGGTCTGGAGCCACATCGGCGGCGACACTATCGCCGATCTGACCCGCCACACAGCGTACCCATCCGCTCCCGACAGGACAGGGATCTTGCCGGCACTCGAGGTATCCGGGCCTGTGGCGGATGATTATGGCGAGCAACTGAGCGGCTATCTCGTTCCACCTCGCTCCGGCATTTACACTTTCTGGATTGCAGCCGACGACCAAGGCGAACTGTGGCTGAGCACTGACGACACTCCAGCACAGGTGCGGCTCATCGCATCGGCGCCCCAGTGGACAGGGCAGCGCCAGTGGGACAAGTACCCTGCGCAACAGTCGGTTCCCATCCGTCTGGCGGCAGGCAAGCGCTACTACTTCACAGTGCTGCACAAGGAAGCGGGACAGAAGGACAATGTGGCGGTCGCCTGGGAGGGACCCGGCATCGAACGCGCCGTGATTCCTGGAGAATACCTGTCTACCCAATGATGGGGGGCAATGTCCAGCAAAATTGGAATCCCCTGAATCTCTTGCGTTTCAGCATGATTTGATTGACAATTGACTATGAATTGAGCCGCCGTTAAAGGATAGATTCTCTATGTACAACAGCGTGGTTGCGCCGCAGAAAGCCGTGGCTCACCCACCCGCTCCGTGGCAGGATGTGCCCTGGGAGCGGTGGAACGACTGGCGCTGGCAGTTGAGCAACCGCCTCAACACAGTTGAAGAGTTCAGCCGGTTCATGCGCCTTACGCAAGAGGAAATCAGCGGCCTGTCCGCGCCAGAGCACTTCCGCGTCGACATCACACCCTATTTCGCCAGCCTCATGGAGCCGGACGACCCCAGTTGCCCTGTACGCCGGCAGGTCATGCCGACCGCGGCCGAGCTGGCCCCCTTCACAGCCGAAATGGTCGACTCGCTGAGTGAGGACGCACACTCGCCCGTGGCAGGGCTGGTGCACCGGTACCCCGACCGCGTGCTGATGCTCGTGACGACCCAGTGTGCCAGCTACTGCCGCTACTGCACGCGCAGCCGCATCGTCGGTGACCCGAGCGCAACCTTCAGCCGCGCCGCCCACGACGCGCAGATCGACTATATCGCCCGCACCCCGCAGGTGCGCGACGTGCTCCTCTCCGGCGGCGACCCACTGACGATCCCTCAGAAGGTGCTGGAGGATCTGCTGCGCCGCCTGCGTGCAATCCCGCATGTGCAAATTATCCGCATCGGATCGCGCGTCCCCGTCTTCCTGCCGCAGCGCATCACACCTGACCTGGTGAAGATGTTGCGCCAGTTCCATCCGCTGTGGATGAATGTCCATTGCAACCACCCCAAGGAACTCACACCAGAGACTTCGACGGCACTGGCACGGCTCGCCGATGCCGGCATCCCCCTGGGCTGCCAGAGTGTGCTGCTCGCCGGGATCAACGACTGCCCCAACGTGATGAAGGAACTGGTGCACAAGCTGGCCATGAATCGCGTGAGACCCTATTATGTCTATCAATGCGATCTGGTCCACGGTGCCGGCCACTTCCGCACGCCGATCGCCACAGGGCTGGAGATCATGGAGGCGCTGCGCGGCCACACATCGGGCTACACCGTGCCGACATATGTGATCGACGCGCCCGGCGGCGGCGGCAAAATTCCGGTCATGCCCAACTATCTGATCAGCCAGTCGGCCGATCGTGTCGTCGTCCGCAACTATGAAGGATATATGAGCGCCTACACCCAGCCTGAAAGTTATGCCCGCCACGACCCCACCACCTGCCCTGCCTGCCAGCGCCGCCGCGCCGCCGGCGCCCAGACCGGCATCAGCGGGCTGCTAGAGGGCGAACTGCTGGCAATCAAGCCGGAGGGTTTCGATCACC
>CAIRNL010000478.1 GCA_903879975.1 uncultured Chloroflexota bacterium
CACCCTGTCCGAAAAGTATGGTGCGCTGGTGCGTTTCAATTTCTTGGGCCGACGTTTTCTGCTGGTCTCGGACCCTGACCTGGTGCGTGAAGTGCTGGTCGAGAAAGCAGAGCTGTTTCCAAAGGCGCAGCGCGATGTTCACATCCTCGGCAAGTTTCTTGGCAAGGGACTGCTCACCAACGCCGGCGATTCGCACAGGCGCCAACGAAAGCTGGCACAACCTGCTTTCCATGCCCGCCGTATCCAGGCCTACGCCGATGTCATGGTCGAGTACGCTGCTGCCATGCTCGACGGTTGGATCACGGGTGAGCAACGGGATCTGGCCGAAGAGATGCGCCAGTTGACGCTCTACATTGTGGCCAAGACGCTATTTGACGCCGACCGCCAACAGATGGCGGGTTTTGTGGCCAATGTCGGCGCTGCCATGCATGACTTGCAGACGATCAGCGACGCCGAGTTCTCCGAGATCGTCCCGCTGCCTGACTGGCTGCCCCTCCCGCGTAATCGCCGCCGCCAGCGTGCTGCTGCTACACTCGCTGCTACCATTCGTCAGGTGATCGACCTGCGCCGCACGCAGGCGATCGACGGCCAGCCACCCGACAAAGGAGACCTGCTCTCCATGTTGATGCTGGCTCGTGATGACGACGGGCAGGCAATGAATGAGCAACAGTTGCATGACGAACTGGTGACGATTTTTCTGGCCGGACACGAAACGACCTCGAATGCGCTCTCGTGGACATGGTACCTGCTAATGCAGCATCCGGCTGCTGAGGAACTCCTGTTGGCCGAAGTGGACAGCGTGCTCGGAGGACGCCTGCCCAGGCTGGCCGATCTGGCGCAGCTGCCCTATACTTTGCGCGTGCTCAAGGAGTCCATGCGTCTCTACCCGCCGGCCTGGGTGCTCAATACGCGCGAGCCGCGCCAGTCCACTGAACTTGGCGGCTACACGATTCCTGTCGGCACGCAGATTTTCTTAAGTCCCTATGTCATGCATCGCCAGGCGCGTTTTTTCCCCACACCGGATGAGTTCCAGCCGGAGCGGTGGACGGACGCATTCGAGACAGCGCTCCCGCGCTATGCCTACATGCCTTTTGGCGGCGGACCGCGCATCTGCATCGGCAACAGCTTTGCTATGATGGAGGCACAGTTGATCCTCGCTACCATGGCTGCACGCTATCGATTTGACCTGCTGCCGGCGCCGCGCGTATCGACTGCGCCGCTGATCACCTTGGGGACGAAGGAAGGGCTGCCGGTGCGCGTGATCGCGCGCCGCACGCCGGACGTGCAGAAGGCGGAGGAGGGAATGGCCGGCACAGCTGTGCCGGCGTAGCCGCTATGTGCGTCGGGCACACAGGAAGGAGGTGACAACCGGCAGCGCAGCCAGGCACACGCCAGCGCTGCACCGCCTGGCAATCCGATCGGCTCAGGCCGTTGGTTTCATCGAAGAGGCAAGGTGCTCCCTGAACCATGCTACGGTCGCTGCGACGGCCTCTGGCAACGGGGTCAGTGTGGCGCCGAAGGCAGCGCGGTAGTCACTGTCGTCTACCACGTAAGGCTCCTCGAATTCGTAGAGCATTTCCTTCATCTCACGCACGATGGGCACGAAGAGGCCGGCCATGGCCAGCATCAGGCGGCTCACCCTCCGGCTCTGGACTGGTGTGCCAACTGCTGCACCGAACAGGCGCAGCATCTCGGCAGTGGAGACAGTGATATTCGGCACGTGCCATGCCCGGCCATAGGCTTCTTCGTGTCGGCTGAGCGTGATCAGCGCACGGGCAAAGTCCGGTACGTAGGTATAGGTGTGGGGTAGATTGATGTCACCAAGGGTTTCAACTGGCTTTCCCGCAAAGAGCGCCTGGAAGAAGCGGTCGCCGAAGATGGCTGCATCTGTCACGCGCGGGCCGAAGAAATCCGATGCCCGGCCGCTGACGACCTTGATCTTGCCGGCTTTGTGCGCATCGAGCAGCAGGGTAGCGACCTCTGCACGAACTCTCCCCTTGGACCCGGTAGCGGCATAGGGCATCGCCTCCCTGATCGGCTGGCCATGGGTTGACCCGTACATGTAGAGATTATCGACAAAGACCAGGCGCGCACGGGTCTGTGCCATGCCATCGATGATGCTGCGTACCAGCGGCGGCCACCGCGCAGGCCACTCGGTGTACTCCGGCTGTGCAGTCTCGAAGACCACATCGGCGTCGCGGGCAAGGTGAGCGACGATGGCCGGGTCGGTCAGATCGCCGGGGACGATGGTCACGCCGGCCGGCAGGGGTTGCTTGACTTTGCCGCTGCGGTTAACGAGCGTCACCTGCACGCCCTCGGCTGCGAGCTGTTCCATCAACGTCATGCCGACCTGACCGGCGCCAAAGAGGACTGCGTTTGTGTAGGCGAACGATGTCATTTTGTCTGCTCCCTTTTGGTGGCGCGATTTGCGACTTTTGCGTGGCGACTGGCACTCCGGCAACGCGGCTGGCAGCATTCGAAACCGGACTGCCAGACCTTGTCGCCAATCACAACGACACCGTACACCCTGACACAATGTCAGAGTCAATAGGAAATTTTCAGGCGGCTTCAGTAGTTCACGATTTGTAAGAATGGCTTCAGCCATTCCAGATAGAGGCAACAGCTGAAGTCGCCACTACGGCGAGAATTGTGGATGACTCGATAGTTGTGATTTGGTGCATTTTCAAACTTGACAAAGAACTGGTTTCGGAATGGACGGCAGCTGTTTGGCAAAAAGCGATGCAACCAAATCATGAATAGACTGGCCATTCGACAAAGCATGATGTGTGTGCAGAATCAAGTCTTGAATCAGCGCCTGGGCTTGCTGGCGGGCGGCCTCACCGATAGATTGCTGGGGCGAGGTGTGCTTTTTGGGCAGTGACGCCGACAAGCATTCCAGGTGCAGGAAGGAATAGGCCACGAAGACCAGACACCAGTGTTTTTTGATGGCTTCGGCCGTGCGCATGCGATATTCGTCCAGCCCGAGTTGCTGTTTGCTGTCCTGGTAAAAAGTTTCAATTGGCCAGCGCAGTAAGTAGGTGGTGATGAGTTGCTTGGCAGTGCAATCCAAACGGTTGGAGACCAGGAGCGCATAGGTGCCCTGCAGGTCGGGGTTGTCGAAACTGATGACCAAACGCACTTTGCCGATAGAGGGGATGCGCACAGTAAGCGTGAAGGTATAGTAGGTGCGTTCACCAATGGTCAGCGGCTTGTAGGCGCTCTGGGGAATGAGCGGCACGAGATCACAGGCTTTGATGTGGGGCCCAGTGAGTTGAATCCGCTGACCTTGCGCATCGAGGAGAACGAAACTATTGGTCTCCAGATTGCGATTGTTCTTCAGTATGCTGATCCAGTCTTTGCCCTGCTGCTCGATCACGGCCAGAAACTCTGGGGAGAGATACCACCCGTCAAACAAGGTCCACTGGAAAGCCAGGTCATGGGCGATAGCGTCTTTAACCAACTCAGTCGCCAGGGCGATCTTGGTGCAAAATTGCTCGTGCAAGGTGCGAAACGCAGGATCTGCCAGCAGCAGCGGGTCGATGCGTTGATGAAAAGCCGTACGCTGCTTTTTCTGGGTCGGAATCGTTTCTGCCGGAAAATGCTTCTGCACGAAGTCCGCCCACTGGGTCATCTCTTCGTAGCGCCGATAGAGCCGCGCCGCGACGGGAAAGCGCACGGCGCCGCTCACATAGTGACTGGTGACCAGATTGTGGGCGAGTGGATAGCTGCCCTCGCCGTGATTGTAGTGGCGGTCCACATACTCGAACAGACTGCCTACATGTTCACACAGGGTGTCATCGATGAGCAAGGCCGATTCTTTGGCCTCAAGCCGATGGGCGGTCGTGGATTTCACCATATACTCGATGCGAAGTTTGTTGACCTTGTGCTCTTGCCACGGTGCTTCCGAGAAAAAACGGGACAGGTTGGTCTTGTCGGCACTAGCCAATACGCACCGCGCAATGTTGGTGAGACCCTTGTTCTCCAGCACGATCAGACCCGTCAGATAGTGTTGGAAATGGAGAAACTGCCGCCGATTGGCAAACCCATTGCGAAAAATCTCAGCATGGGTCCGCACTACTGGCGCTACACTCATGATCGGCAGTTGCATTGCATCCTCCATTCTACCTGTTTCACTTTTGAATGCAATCATTACCTTATGTTCGCCGTTGTCAAATCAACACCAATCCGAAATCACAACTATCGAGTGAAATACACCATCTGCGCCTTGATCTGCGGTCCGTATTGCACCGGCTGGCTCACCCCGACCGGAAACGAGGCTTTGCACACCTGGCCGCAGCGCGGGCAAGTTTTGCCCTCTGCCTGGTGTTCAGTCGCTGCCACGCGTACAGGCGGCAGCTCAAACACCTGCCGGCGTTCGAGACTTTGGACTGGCACGTCAGTCAGACTGCACTCACAGTGCGGACAACGCTCGACTGGATGCACTTGAACATACTCAGGGTCGGCTCGCAGCGTCAGTGTATGGCCTTGGTGCCCAGGCTGGCCGCCACCTGGCTTACCGCTCACCTGGCGCAGACTGCGCGGCGCCGGTTTCTTATACCCATCACTGGACGGTGGTTTGCCACTGTTGCTGCTGTTCTTGGCCAACTGGTTTTCCAGCGCCTCGAGCCGCACCGTCAGCGCTTGGATCGTTTGCTGTTGCTGCTAGACGACGCCGACCCAATTCCCCGCCAGCGCAGTAATCAAGGCGACGACAGCGTCTTCGCCTTGAACGTAAGCAATATGAATCTCTTCGAGACCAGGCAGGCGTAATGGTTCCCTGTCCCTATCCTAACCGATTTGCACGATTTTGACAAGCGCCATTCAGCAAGCTCAGCAATTCCAAATGAGGAAATGCTAGTGACAAGGGCGCAAAAATCTGTTACTGTAGGTCATCGAATTCAAGGAGCGAACGATGACCAAACAGATAAAAATGGGCCGGATCATTGAGCGATTGCGTGCGTCATGGCTGAC
>CAIRNL010000479.1 GCA_903879975.1 uncultured Chloroflexota bacterium
AGGTGCGACCGACAACCGCTTCTTTCCTGTACTCGGCAACCATGACTGGCGTACGGCATCGGGCACGCCGCCGTTGCCCACACCCTATCTGGACTATTTCGAACTGCCGGGCAACGAGCGCTACTACGACGTGACGGTGGGCTCAGTCCACATCTTTGCCATCGACAGCGACCCCCACGAGCCAGACGGCATCGAGTCGACTTCGGTGCAGGCGGATTGGCTGAAGGCGGCCCTGGCCGGCTCGACCGCACCTTGGCGACTGGTTTTTATGCACCATCCTCCCTACTCTTCGTCGAGCACGCACGGCTCCACGCCAGAGCTACAGTGGCCCTATGCCGAGTGGGGTGCCAACGCTGTGCTGGCTGGACACGACCACACCTATGAACGGATCGAACGCAACGGTATTCTCTACTTTGTCAACGGCATCGGCGGGGCGCCGCTCTACCCGATGGGCGCGCCGATCACAGGCAGCCAGGTACGCTATAACGCCGACTATGGCGCCATGCTGATCGAGGCAACGTCCGATCTGATCACCTACTGGGCGATCAACCGGAACGGCGTGGAAATCGACAAAATCGAACAGAGAATCGAGGATGTCCAGCGGCCATCCCTGCCAACTGTAGGGAGGGTTGAGCAACGCGTGACAGGCAGCGAAAACGACGCAGAGGAGATTGTGGCGACGGGCGCCGTCAACCTCACCAGCACAGACCTGGAATTCATTACCGATCCCAACCGGGGAGCGCAGATCGTGGGGATGCGCTTTCCAGGAATCTGGCTGGCCCAAGGGGCCGATGTGCGGCGGGCCTACGTGGAATTGACGGTGGATGAAGTGACCGGCGAGACATCCAGTCTCACTTTTGCCGCCGAAGCACGGGCCGAAACAGTACCCTTTCAGGCGACGCCCAACAACCTTTCCGCGCGTCCGATGACGACAGCACGCAGCGTGTGGCGCAGCGTGCCGGCCTGGAGTGTGATAGAACAACGCATTCGCTCACCCGACCTTGCCCCCTTGATTCGCGAAGTGCTCAACCGTTCTGACTGGCAGCCAGGCAACGCCCTCGTCCTCTTGGTGTATGGCAGCGGGCGGCGCACTGCCGAGTCGTTCGACGGGAGTCCTGCGTTGGCGCCAGTGCTGCGCATGGAAGTCGTATACGGTCAGTGGCTGTTCCTGCCTGCCATTCTCTATCCCCAAGAGTAGAAGATCCCATTCGCCTGCCTTCCATCGCGCACAAACAGGGGAAGGCATTGTCTATTTTCGGTGAATTCCGCTCGCTGGCGCTACAATGGAGGCCAACTAGAGTGCGGCCCGCTAAACGGGCCAATCAGGCGTCCCCACCCTTTTATTGCGAGGCACAGATGCTGCGAAAGCGTGCATTGCAGTTCCTGCACATTGGCGTACTCCTGCCCCTGCTGGCAGGCCTCCTGCTGCCGCCAGTAGGCACGGCTCGCGGGCAAGGCGGATTCAACTTGCCCCACGGCTTTATCCAGGAAGGCGTCGTGGTGGGACTGACTTTGCCAACCAGCTTTGCGTTGGCGCCAGATGGACGCATCTTCATCACCGAGAAGGCCGGCCGCGTCCGTGTCTTCCGGGATGGCGAGTTGCTGGCCGACCCCTTCATCGACCTGACGACCGAGGTCAACGATGCAGCCGACCGCGGGCTGATGGGCATCGCCGTCGACCCGCGCTGGCCCAGCCGTCCCTATGTGTACGTCGCCTTTGTCTATGATCCGCCAGAAATCAAGGATCGCAATCCGAGCGGCGCACGCGTTTCACGCGTCGTGCGCCTGAGCGCAGATCCCGACAATCTGGACGTGGCACTAGCAGGCAGCGGCATCGTCCTGCTGGGCACCAACAGCACTGCCGAACACGTGGGCAACCCTGACCAGGGCGACAGCGAGCCCTTCTCCTGCCGTGACGATACCGGTCAGCCCGTGCGCGACTGCATGGCGTCGGAAGGCACGGCCCACACGATAGACATGCTGCGCTTCGGGCCAGAAGGCGCGCTCTATGTGTCGGCTGGCGATGGTATCGTCAACAGCAAAGGCAACGCGCGTGCCCTGGACATCAATAGCCTCAACGGCAAGATTCTGCGCATCGATCCGGAGACAGGCGACGGGCTGCCCACCAATCCCTTCTATGACGGCGACCCAGGCAGCAATCGCGCCAAAGTCTTCGCCTCCGGGCTGCGCAACCCTTTCCGCTTTACGGTCGACCCGCGTAACGGCCGGGTGATTGTCGGCGAAGTGGGCAACGAAAAGTGGGAAGAGATCAATGTCGGCGGGCCAGGCGCCAACTTTGGCTGGCCGTGCTACGAAGGGCCGTACGAGGCGGCGACTTACGCCAACTGCGAGGCGTTCAAGACAGGCGAGTGGACGATGACGCCAGGTGTGCTCTCCTACGAGCACACGACCAAGCCGCAGCGTGGCGCGGCCATTGGCGGAGACCTCTACCTAGGCCGCAGTTTTCCGGCACTCTACCGCGGCGCCTATTTTTACCATGACTTCAACGGTGGCGTGACCAACTTTTTGACCTTTCAGGGAGACGGCAGCGCCACAGACAACGAGTTCGGCAGCAACATGCCGGGGATCGTGCAGATTACCGCAACCGACGATGCGCTCTACGTGCTTTCGATCATCCTGGGCGGCATCTGGCGCATTCGCTACGTAGCAGGCGGCAATCGCCCGCCGACGGCCGATGCCACAGCTGACCCAACAGGCGGCAAGGCGCCCCTGGCAGTCAGCTTCTCCAGCGAACGCAGCAGCGACCCAGAACGCAGCATCGTGTCGTACCAGTGGGATTTTGGCGACGGATCGACGAGCAGCAAGGCCAACCCCGTACACACCTTTGCCGAGAATGGGGTCTACGCAGTCACGCTGACGGTGACCGATTCGGCTGGCAGCACGAGTGCCGACAGGGTGGAGATTCTGGTGGGCAGCGAGCCACCGGTAGCCGAAATTCTGGAGCCGGGCGACGGCGCCAAATTTCGTATCGGCGAGACCATCCACTTCCGCGGCGAGGGCAATGACCCTGACGGCGGTAACCTGAGTGGCGGGCGCCTGGCATGGACGGGCATCCTGCATCACAACGAACACGTGCACTACGACGCAGTCAAGGCAACGGGCGAAGCAGGCAGCTTCGTGCTGGAAGACCATGGCGACAACACCTATGTCGAGCTCTGCCTGACGGTGACCGACAGCCAGGCGCTGCAAGACCAGGCCTGCGTGGACGTGAAGCCGCAAGAGGTGACCTATACCTTCAACAGCGTGCCCGCTGGGTTGGAACTCACCTATGCCGGCAGCCGCTACACGACACCCTTCAAGGTGAAGACGTATATCAACGCCAGGCGCATTGTCGAGGCGCCGCTCACCAGCGCAGACGGCCTCAAGTTCGACAGTTGGTCGGATGGGGAAGGTGCCGCGCATGATATCGTGATCGCGGACGGCGATCAGGTGTTGACTGCGACCTATGCCGATGCCAGCGGCGCGACGATGGAGACGAGGGACGACGCAACCGGGATCGAAGATGCACCCCTGGTGGTGCCGACCGACGACGGCATGGCAGGCAGTGCGCCATCGGCAGAGAGCACAACTGCGGCAGACGCCCCCACCGAGGCGGAGACAGCCGTGCAGCGCGACCCACCGTCCCCCCTGTTCGGCGCCGAGGTCTGGAAGGACGTGCCGGGCAAAGATATCGATGCCTTTGTCAAGACAGCGCAATTCAAGAACGATGCACCACAGATTGTCGAACTGGATCGCCTGGCCTTCCCGCGCGGCAGCGGCGACAGCTATGCCGTGCGCATGCGCGGCTACCTCGTGCCACCAGAAAGTGGTGACTACCGCTTCTTTGTCTCGGCCGACGACCGTGCTGTGCTGTGGCTGAGCAGCGACGACGATGCGGCTAATAAGATTGTCATCGCCTACACGCCGGACTGGACGGGCGCCGAAGTCTACGACAAGTATGCCGAGCAGGCGAGCGGCCCCCTGGCGCTTCAGGCCGGCGAACACTACTACTTTGAGGTGCTCTACAAGCAGGCAGACGGCAAGGACAATCTGTTCGTTGCCTGGGAGCGCCCAGATGGGACGCGCGAGGTCATCGGCGCCGAGAATCTGGCAGCGTATGAGTGAGTGGGGGACGAGAGAAGGGGATGAGCGTTGAGGATTCGACCCTTGGCCGCTGGCAGGGGCTGCTGGCAGAATTCACACCGGCTCATAGACGCCTTCTGTCATCTGCTGATCTTGTCATTTGCAAGCAGTTTCAACCGAAAGCGAGAGGAACCCGATGCGTTACAGTCTTTGCTCTTACAGTCTTCACAACACCGTGGATGCCGGGCAGATGGACCTGTTCGGCTATTTCCGCTTCTGCAAGGAAGCGGGCTTCACCCAGCTCGATCCATGGAACAAGCACCTGGCAGCCGCCTATGACGACGACCACTTCCTGGAAGCGGTTAAAGTGGCTGCAGCCGAGAGCGGCCTGCCGATGGGCTGCATTGCTGTAGATGGTGCGCACATCTATGAGCCGACATCCGAAGGCCGCGCACTCAACCGGACACGGCGCTATCGTTGGCTGGAGATTGCAGCAGCGCTGGGCGCCGAGCAGTTGCGCATTGATGCCGGCGGGCACGATGAGAGCTTCGACGAGATCTTCGATGTCGTGGTGGAGGGCTATCAAGAGATTGTGGCGCTCGCCCAGCCGCTCGGCGTAGAGATCATCATCGAGAATCACTGGGGGCCGAGCAATCACCCGGACGCTATCCAGCGCCTGCTGGCCGCAGTGCCCGGGCTGGGGTTGCTCTTCGACTCCTACAACTGGCCCAAAGGCACGCATGAGCAGGCGTGGCGCGAGTGCGCCCCGTATGCGCGCCTGACACACTTCAAGACCTTCCGCTTTGACGAGCAGGGCAATGAACCCGACTGGGATCTGCCGAGACTCATCGGCATGCTGCAGCGGGCCGGCTACAAAGGCGCCTGGGGTATCGAAAGCACGCCGATCGAGGGTGACGAGATCGGCGCAGCACGCAAATCCCTGGCGTTGCTCAAGCGCGTGCTGGGCGACGACTGAAAAGCGCAGCACTGTGGCTTCAACGCACATTCCAGCCATTTTAGTCCCACACCCTACAGATTGAGAGTTTGCTATGAGTAATCAAGAACGCGTCCGCGTTGGCGTCATCGGCGTCGGGCAGATCGGCAAACGACATGTGGAAACCTACGCCGCAATGGCAAACGTTGAGATCGTTGCCATCGCAGATGTCAACGAGGCTGAGGTAAAGCGGGTCGCCGGGCTGCACGGCATTACGACCACCTATACCAACCTGCACGATCTGCTGGCACGCGACGACATCCAGGCCGTTGACGTCTGTCTCCACAACAACTACCACATGCCGGCAACAGTGGCTGCGCTGGAGTCCGGCAAAGATGTCTTCTGCGAAAAGCCCATGGCCGGTGCCTATGTGGATGCCATGAAGATGTGGGAGGCGGCGCAGGCGACCGGGCGTAAACTGGCCATCCAGTTCGTCACGATGTTCTCGAATGAGACCAAGGCCGCCAGGTTCCTGGTCGACGACGGCCAGCTTGGCAAAATCTACCATGTGCGATCGGTGGGGCACCGACGGCGTGGGCGGCCCTACGTCGATGGCTACGGCAGCCCGACTTTTGTGCAGAAACAGCACTCGGCCGGCGGCGCGCTCTACGACATGGGCGTCTATCACATCGCCACTGCGCTCTATCTGATCGGCAACCCCAGCGTGACGCGCATCACGGGCCGCACCTACCAGGAGACCGCCATGGACGAGCAGCGCCGCGCGGCGAGCGGCTACAACGTGGAAGAACTGGGCGTGGGCTTTGTCCACTTCGACGGCGGGCTGACGATGGATATCATCGAGGCGTGGGCCGTGCACGTCGACAATCTGGGCAGCAGTGTCATTCTCGGCAGCGCAGGTGGCGTCAAGTTGGAGCCATTCGGCTTTTTCCAGAGTCTGGGACACCTCGACCTCAACGCTACGGCGAATCTGAGCGCGTTCGACTGGCGTCTGCACAATGTCGACGCGGACGGCGACGCCTACGACGGCCCGCAGCAACACTGGATCGCCGCGCTGCAAGGCCGCGTTCCGCTGATTCCGTCGGCTGCGTGCGCACTGAACACGATGCTCATCTCGGAGGGCATCTATCTTTCTGAGCGGTTGGGTCGCGAAGTGTCGCCGTCCGACGTATTGCAACACTCGGTCTCGACAGCGCTGCCGGTCTAACACCTTTCCTCCCAACGGGTGTATGAATTGTGTATGCGCCTCAATATGCAATTCATACACCGAATTCCCAAATGAGCTACATCAACTACCACATGCCGGCCACGGTCGCCGCGCTCGAGTCAAGCAAGGTTGTCTTCTACGAAAAACCTATGGCCGGCGCGTATGTGGATGCCATAAAGATGTGGGAGACGGCGCAGGCGACCGGGCGCAAGTGGGTCATCCAGTTCGTCACCATATTCTCGAACGAGACCAAGGCGGCCAGATTCCTGATCGACGACGGCCACCTTGGCGACATCTACCACGTGCGTTCTGTGGGGCATGGGGGGCCACGTCGAGTCGGATGACGAGGCTGACAGATCGAACTCATACATCCAGAAGCGCACGATGTGGTCATCCAGAAATGAAGAATAGATTTCAAATTCCATCTCTACAATGATGCACACTCAAAGGGAAGACACAATAGTGGATGGTCAGCACGGACGAGTTTGGTAGTTTGTGCGACGTATGTATTATGTGGCAAAGTGTGTTGATCGTACTGATCTTTCGTCCGCGGTGGGCGATTGGACCGTTTCGTGAGACCTATACCGATCAAGCGCCCGGCAATTTCTTAGTGCTAGGACAGTCCCATACTTTTTGGGGCAATGGATTGCATAGGTATTCGCCAGAGAGTTCGCATTCCGAGGGAGCATCGCCGTTGCACATGGCGAACCAAGAAGAATTACTAGACTCCCCTTATGCTACAATGTTGGCAAGTGAGGCTGTTCTTGCCATCAACTGGGATACCCCTGAAGACGATGCTGCATGGGCAGATTTGTAAGAGGCGAGGTTGTTGTCGTCCCCTTTCCGTTTTCGGACCTGACTGACACGAAGCGTCGTCCTGCGTTGGTCGTTGCCCAACTTGAGGACAACGATCTGGTTTTGTGCAGATCACATCGGTGAACCGCGGTGACAAATATGCGGTTTCCCTGGCGGAATTGGATTTTGTCGCGGGTTCGTTGAAGCATCTGTCCTTTATCTGCCCCAACCGTATCTTTACTGCTCAGTCAAGCATTGTGATTCGAAGTATAGGTCATATATCTGAAGGAAAACTGGCGCAGGTGCTTGAGGTAATAGCCGATATATTCAACAGGTGAGGTTGGTCAACTAGGATTCTCTGCCCTTCATGTTACGGTGCCTTGCGACAGCAAAAACGTCTTCACGAGCAGTCATCCATTCTCTGAGTTTCTCTCCTGCCAAGTTTTAACCAAGAATGCGGCCATCGTTCCTGCTAAATTTACGGCAAGTTCGGCGTGACGTGGCTTTGGCCGCACTCGTCGTCTGCCTTGTCCGTGCGCGTCTCCAACGCGGTTACGAATCGCGATCAAATTGTTTACGATAGATTGGCAGTTTCCCAGGATGGCGCTGAATACTTCTTCTTGATGTTGGCTCGGCGCAAGATTCGTGACTTCTGCGGCCATAGCCCAAAGCCTCGGCAGGTCGGCGCTGTCCGGGTATTCAACGCCCGCATCGTCAAGAATGTGTTTGTACACTGTCTCTATAAGCGTCCGCGCTGTGGTGATTGCCCCTTCTGGGTCCTCCAGCCGCCGATCTAAAGTAAAGCTACTTTCAGAATCATAGTTTTTTTGTAACTGTTCAGGCATAGAAGTCTGCTGAAGGCGTGCTGAACAGGCCGCACCAGGCAAGGCAAGCGAGTTGGCAACCCGCTTTACAAAACTACCGGCTCTACGAACGCTGTGGATCGAAACCTCAGGGGAACGATTCAGCCTTGACAAAAGGATGTAGCCTTTCAGCATA
>CAIRNL010000480.1 GCA_903879975.1 uncultured Chloroflexota bacterium
GTCGGCTCGACCCGGCGCTGAGCGTCTACCCTGTTTTCGGGCGCCACTGGCTCGACGAAGAGAGCGGCCACGTGCTGATATGGCCGCAGGGTGCGAACTGGCAGGCAACGCTCGGCGACGCCGGTGACAGTGCGATCTTCGCCTATTCTCCGGCTACGGCGCAGCTTGCCTACACGATAACGCTGGTCGCTGTGGCGCCTGCCGATGTGCTGACCATCACGCTTGGTGCAGGCCGGCCCGGGGACCCGCTGGTGCCGCTCTATACGCTCTACCGCGCCACAGATGGAGCGCTGCCAGCCACGCTGAGCGGGACGATCTCGTTTGATCCTGCGTACGAACTGTTGCTGGCTGCGGACGGGCTGGCTGTCGGTGTGGCAACCGTGACACAGCCTGCCAGCGAGGTGCGCGGGCAGCTTGCCGTGCAGACGCCGGTTTTGCACCTGCCGCTCCATGCAGCGCCGCGCGCGGTTTCCGCCATGAGCGCCGATCGACAGCAGATAGACTTCGGCAGTGATGCTGGAGCGGCACCCGTCTTTGCCCTCACGGGCCAGCCGATGGCGCCTGGCGCAACACCTACGAAGCCCCTTGCGTTGGCGAGTGTCTTTCAACTGGAGTGGCAAAGCGCCAATACGCGGCCGCCCGGCCTGCCTGAGCAGGAACCGGACAGCTTCGACAGTGCCGATATCAGCCACGTCGGGATCGCCACAGACTTTCCAGTCCAGGCGCCCGGATCAGCCATGCTCTACTTCGGCATCGCTGCCCATGCGCCATGGTCGTCGCCCAACACAGTGCGCTTCGACGTCTTCCTCGACGTGAACGGCGACGGCATCGAGGACTATCGCCTCTTCAACAGCAGCCGCGACGGCTATCTCCACGATTTCCTCCACAGCGACAGCTTCGTCAGTGCGCTGGAAAATCTACGCACGCACAGCATCACCGCGCAGGGGCCGCTCAACGGTCTCTCCGTTGCCGAGGGCGACAGCCGCCCCTACCTGAGCCGTATCCTGGTCTTGCCCGTGCGCGTGGCCGACCTGCAGATTCCGACCGGCCGCACAACCATCGACTATCAGATCAAGAGCTATCATCTCTATCTGGGCGATCAGCCGGAGCAGATCATCGACGTGCTCAGCATGCGGCGCTTCGACCTGGCCCATCCGGCGCTGGATCTGCTGGGTGGCAGACCAGGTGTACCCTCTGTCCCGGATCAACCGGGGCACACCTTCACGGCGCGACTCGATCTGCTTGGATATGGGACGGCGCAGCCGGGCGGGGTATTGTTGCTGCATCATCACAACCAGCCCGACGCCCAGGTAGAAGTGCTAGAACTCGGCTATCGCTGGCCATCAACGCTCCTCTTGCCGTATCTGGCGCGCTGATGGCGGCGGTAGCAGCTCACGCGCCGTAGAGGATTCGCCCGCAGCTCGGGCAGTAGACTGGGTCGCCCTCATCGGCGCGCGCCGAACTGATAACACCGGTAGGCAGGGAGACGTTGCAGGCACCGCAGGTGCCGTTCTTCACGGCCGCCACTGCCACACCCGCCTTGCGCGTGCCGAGTTGTGTATAAAGCTCGATCGCCGGCGCGCCGAGCCGATCCACAATCAGCTGGCGCTGCTGCTTGAGTTGGGCATAGATGCGCTTGAGTTTATTTTCTTCCTGGGTCAGATTCTCCTGCTCAGCCTGCCAGGTGCGCTCCACCTCGGCTAGCAGCGCCTGCTCGCGCGCCAGGCGCGCGGCGACCTCCTCGCCGCGTTGAAACGCTGCTAGCGCCGCCTCTTCGGCGCCCGTGCGCTGCCGTTTCAACGACTCGACGGAGGATTGCAGCGATTCCAGTTCCTTGGGGTTACGTACCTCGCCGCTCATGAGCCGCTGCTCGGCATCTTGGATACGCCTGGCCAGCTGCTGGCTGGTCAGTTCGGCACTCAGTTCCGCAGCGCGCAATTGCTCCTGCTCGGCCTGTGTAGCCGCAGCGACGGCTCGCGCCGCCTTGAGATCGTCCGGCTCGCCCTGTTGCTGACGAATCTGCGCCACGCGACGCCGCACTTTGAGCATGTTGGCATCAAGCTTCTGGAGTTCGTAGAGTTTAGCAATATCCACGGAAGCGGCCTTTCTTGACCGGGCTGTGCGCCGTGGGGTTGCAAGTCTGACCCGAGCGGGCAGCCGGGAGATTGGGTTGGCAGTGCGCAGCAGAAGAGCACTATCTGCAGATTATATCACTGGCGCAGGCAGGTGAAAAGATAAGAGAGAACATTCCTTACCTGCCCGGCACAAGGGCTGAATTGGTTCGGGCACGGCCGCCGATGTATACTCACTGTTTGTGAACGAAAGGTGAGGGGCAGCGAAGGGATGCCCCACCAATCATGCGGCGTGCGGCGGATGTAGGATACGGAGAGATTCTCTGCGGATCCACAACGCAGCACTTGGCTGTGGAGTCAGACAACAGGTCTTCCATTTATGTCCAAATATCCATCCAACCGCGGCAGCGAGAGTTTCATGGAATTTGCCCTCATGATCATCTTGCTCGCCATCGTCATGTTGGCCATCCTGCTGATTGTCGGCGACAGCGTGCGCGAATTCTTCAATGACATCGGCATTCGCTGGTCACTCTTTGGTGGGGAGGGGATTTTGCTGCCGATTCGATTCACGTGGCTGGGATGATTCTGCAGGCCATGCGTGTCGCTCTGCCTCCTGCCGGCGCGATCTCCGTACAACGCCGCGTGCGAACACTGCTCTCGTCCGGCATCGACCTACTCTTTCCACCGGCCTGCGCCACGTGCGGAAAAGGAGGGCAGCGCATCTGCGCAACCTGCGCCCAGTTGGTGACGCCGGTGCCGGAGACCATCTGCATACGGTGCGGCCACGTTCAGATGGTGCGGCAGGTTGCCTGCGCGCAGTGTCAGGCAGCCGGACCTTCGCCGTTAGCCCGTGTACGCGCCGCCGCTCTGCATACAAGCCCGCTGCGAGAGTGGATCCACCTGCTCAAGTACAAGCAACGCCCGGATCTAGCTCCGGCGCTGGCGCGCTATCTAGCTGCTGCTCTTGCCTTGTCCGATTGGGACGATTGTCGCGCGCGGATTGACACCGTCGTGCCGGTGCCGCTACACCCTCAACGCTACCGCGAACGAGGGTACAATCAGTCAGAACTGCTGGCCGCCGAGTTATGCCGCCGTGCAGGGCTGGTATTGGCGCCGAATCTGCTGGAACGGCAGAAAGAGACCCGGGCGCAGGTCGGCCTGAATGCGCTGGAACGGCAGGCCAACGTGGCCGGGGCATTCGCGGCTCGGCCAGCCGCAGCCGGCCAGCACATCCTGCTGATCGACGACGTCTACACAACCGGCGCCACGCTGCATGCGTGCGCCCAGACACTCCAGGAAGCGGGAGCGAGCGAGGTATCGGCACTGACCCTGGCCCTGCCCGCCCACACCGAGACATCATGATGAGCACTGACATCTTTGACATCCCCATGGAACTATTGGCCCGTATCGAGGCGGCACACAACATCCTCTGTATCAGCCATGTCAATGCCGACGGCGATGCCTACGGCAGCGTGCTCGGCATGATGTGGATGCTGCGCGGGCTGGGCAAGCGCGCCTGCGCGGCAATGCCCGACCCGGTCCTGCCCGACTTCAGCTTTTTGCCCGGCGCCGGCGAGATTGTCGGGCCTGATGGGACAGCCGACGACTACGATCTGATCATTGGCCTGGACATGTCGAGTGCCGACCGCATGGGCGACGTTTACGACGCCGAGCGCTTCGCCAATATCCCGTTAGTGGTCATCGATCACCATATCACGAACACCCATTTTGGCGTAGTCAACTGGGTAGAGCCGCGCTGTGCAGCCACGGCCCAGATGCTGGTGATCCTGAACGACCGGCTCGGAATCGAGACGGACGCGCACCTGGCCGAGTGCCTGTTGACCGGCATCGTCACCGACACTCTCTGCTTCCGCACCAGCAACACCACGCCGGAAGTGCTGGAGAGCGCCATGTGCATGCAGCGGGCCGGCGCACACCTGGCCGAAATCGTACGTCGGACTCTGAACCGGATGCCTTTCAGCACCCTGCGCCTGTGGTCGGCCGTGCTGGCCGGCGCGCACCTCGACCAGGGCGTCACGTGGGTGACGGTAAGCCGGGAACAATTGGGACAGGCTGGGCACGAAGGCGACGATTCGCGCTTGAGCAGCATTCTCTCGTCGGTGAACGAAGCGGACATGAGCGCTATCTTCACCGAAAAACTAGGGGCAAACGGCCGGCCGGCGGTAGAATGCAGTTTTAGAGCCAAGCCTGGCTTCAACGTCGGCGAGCTGGCATTTCAGCTCGGCGGCGGTGGCCATGCCCCGGCCAGCGGATGTACGCTTGCCGGCTCCCTAGCGGAGGTCGTCGGTCGCATCGTCCCGATGCTGATCGCAGAACGCCGTCGCCAGGTTGAGACGTGCCGTCCCGCATTCTGACGCCATGCCGCAGCCTTTGATCCTGCGATCCGAAACGGAGCAACACGCACGTGCCTGCTCGTGAAGTAAAGCTTGATGGCTTGCTGGTCGTCGATAAGCCTGGCCAGGACAGCCTGGAACCGATCGAATGCGAGAACGCCATCGCCCACCTCTCCCCGCTGGCTGATGTGTCTGCCGCCCAGCGGCCGTACTTGCTCTCCAGCCATGACGTGGTTGCACGTGTGCGCCGGTGGAGCGGGCAGCGCCGTATTGGCCACACAGGCACATTGGA
>CAIRNL010000481.1 GCA_903879975.1 uncultured Chloroflexota bacterium
CGCCAGGAACGTCAGGACCACGATCGCAAAAGCCACAGACAGACCGATCAGTCCTGCCCACCAGAGACAACCATGGGACGTAGATTTTTCAGTCATGATCTTTTTGGCTGCACAATGCGCGCCAGGATGGCCAAGTAGCAAGCAACGCCCACGGCACCGACACCCGCAGTCGCCTGCGTCAGCATGAACGTACCGACGATGAGTGCACCCGCAGAAATGATAATCAGGAACCAAAACAACATAGCATACTCCTTTCAGTACTGAGTTGACTCAAGGGTAACAGGCAGTACATCGCAGTGCGCCTAACGCACTGCAGCGGGAGGCGTCAAATAGCTGGAAACGTCCTCATTTCGCTTTATCGGCCGAAGTCGATGGCTCCCTCAAGGATTGTTCCCCGTACCCAAGATCACCTGGCTGACGCCCTCCGGGTATTCATTGTACTGAACGATGAATGTGCCAAGCTCGCCCCCGATCCAGAATTGTGGGTCAGTCCCAAGGCGCTCGGCCAGCACGGCGCTGGTGTATACCTGCACTGTCGTCTCCGGTCGTCCTTCGGGCGAATAGCTGCGAACATACTGCGCGTCGGACGATTTGTACAGATTGGTGGCAGACAGCGCGTCGCCGGCACTGACGGGCGAATCAATCTGCCAGTATCGTGACAACAATCGGCACAACGGTTCGGTTCTCCCACAGCGTAGGACAGGCAGTCGGTGAAGCATCGGCCAGCCCACGGGTTATCCGGACGGGGTAACGCCGGTCGGATAGGGGCTAATCGTGCCGATAGTGTATCACAGCCAGCCGCATAAGCGCCAAATATCTCAAAAATTCCTTGATCTCCCGTGGTTTGGTACCTGTCCAATGGCGCTCCCGGCGATCCTTCCACATCCAATCTCCTAGCGCTGCCTGATAGAAGCAGAACATGAGGGAGCAGTACTGCCTGTCTGTATCGCGACAGGCAGTACCCGAGACGCAGGGGCACGGTGCAGCGAAGGTGGCACCTCTACTACGCCCCTGCGATCATCGACCGCTGTGTTACGGCCTGAAGTGAACTCTGATCAGCACTCAACGTGAAGAAAAAAGGCATCCAGCACCACCAACCGATGATCTTTTTCACCGGCATTGACAGACAAGCATCCCTGGATGCCTTTCGCAGGCCGCGGCCAGACCACCCTGATCATCGGGTGGCTATTGGCATCGGCGTCCACGATTCGCCGTCGAAATGCAGGATGGTACCACCAGACCCCACAGCAAAGACATCATCGACTGCGGACCCCCAGACACTGTGCAGCGTGGCTTCACTTTCCGTGTAGATTGGCGTCCAAGATCGATTCCCGTTTCTGTGGAGCAGTGTGCCAGTTCCGCCTACTGCATACACGTCGTCGGTGGAGCTACCGCATATCTCGTACAGTGTATCGTATTCGTCTACGTTTGAATATTGGGCCAACCACTTCGTACCGTCGAAATGTTGGATGACCGCCCGCTGGCCAATAAACCCGTTCGCGTAGCCTACTGCATAGACGTCCTGGCCCGAACTGCCCCACACCGCATACAGGGGGCGCTGTTGGAGATTGCTCGTGTCCGCCCACGCGTCGCCATCGTAGTGCAGAATCGTCCCATCTGCGCATCCGGCAAAGACATCGTTCGAAGCTGCCGCCCAGACGGCGAAGACGTCGGAGAGCGTGCCGCTCTCCATCGGCTGCCATGCCTGGCCGTCGTAGTGCAGCGTTGTTCCCGATTCGCCGACTGTGAAGACATCTTCGTCGCCCGTTCCCCACACGGACCAGAGGCTGTTGTATACGCCGCTTCTCATGTAAGGACCTGCGTTAAAATAACCTGCGCGATTTCGGCATGCGGCTCACTGGTCAGCAGCCAGAAATTGGTCAACTTATTCTGACGCAAGTCCTAAGACCACTCGCTGCCGTCATAGTGCAAGATAGTCCCGGCGTCGCCGACTGC
This sequence comes from uncultured Chloroflexota bacterium, assembly GCA_903879975.1. Lineage (GTDB taxonomy): Bacteria > Chloroflexota > Anaerolineae > Caldilineales > Caldilineaceae > Caldilinea. The sequence goes on from CAIRNL010000481.1 coordinate 1,957, forward strand.
GTACACGCTGTCGCTGCCAGTGCCCCAGACACCAAGCAGCCAAAACCATCCGCGGCTTTTTTCTGTGCTACTCCTCGCCAAACTCCACGTTTGTCCGTCAAAGTGCATGATGACACCATGTTGGCCGACGGTGAAGATATCCTTCCCCGAAGTGCCCCAAAGATTCAACTGCCCTTCCTCGGACGACACAACGGTGGAAACGGCCTTCCCGGCAGCCGGTTCCGTGCCTTCTGGTGCGGACGGCGAAGGCGACGGCGCCACCGGCTGTACCACGCAAGCCGCGCAGAGAAGCGTCACCGCCACGAATGCGATACTCGTGCGGGATATTCGTAACCTCATAGGAGCGCCTCCTTAACCTATCTTTCGCACCGCAAGACCAAACCAGCGCAACTCGCGATGCTCGTACCCAACCTTGCGCTGTAATAATAGTTCAGGGGTTTATTTCAGCCGTTTTGATTGTCCAAATTCCTGGGTCCACTACAGTCCTGCCTAGTAAGCGAGGGAGGGGAAAGCAGATCGATTCTGCGAAGACCCGTCAATCCGTGACATCTGCGCG
>CAIRNL010000482.1 GCA_903879975.1 uncultured Chloroflexota bacterium
ACCACTGTGTCAAAGCTAGCGTCGAGCGTCTCGTCGCGCCCGCCGGCGTCGATGCGCAGTTGTTCGCTGCGGCGCATGCGCAGATCGATCGCCAGGGGCGCGGCCAGCGCCGCAGCTGCACGCAGCGCTTTACTCATGGGCCGTCGCCTGGTTTCACCCCCGGTGCGGGAGCCCCAGCGCGGCCCGCAGCACCGGCATCACCAGCAGCACGGGCATAGCCACCTTGCGGCGGAACTCCACCACCACCCCGGCCAGCGCAGGCAGCTGGCGGATCTAGTACACATGGAGCTACGTCAATCGGTAGTTATGGAGCATGTGGAGCGATTTGGCAAATCGCTCTACAAAACCACCCGCCTATTTGCGCCTTTCTGTCCTAGCTGGAAGCTCATCACCCCGTGCAGGATGGTGAAGGTCTCCTGCAGGTTGGGATGCACGTGGCGGCTGGAAAGCTGCTTGCCCGGCAGCAGAACCGGATCGAACACCAGCAGTTCGCCGTTGGTTCCCGCGCCGCTGGTGCGGACGATGATCTGTTCGCCGCTGATCGGGTTGTGGATCACGTGCGGTTCACCTGAAGCGACGCCGGGTGTGTGGAATCGACTCACAGGCGCAGCAGCGGGATTTGCAGTTGGTGGGGCCGCCGCTCTGGCCGGTCGAACGGCGTGCCATCCACATGCTTGGCCCCCATGAACAACATCCCGTGGCTGAAGTAGATCAGGTCGTAGTCGGCCACGATCTGCCCTGCTGCGACGTTGAACATGGGGAACGCCTTCTGCAGAATATCCTGCTTGACGCCGGCTTCGAACGGGGCCAGCCCAGGCGCCGGTACCTGGTTGAGCATGGCCGCCGCGTTGGGGTTGAGCGGGGTGACGCCAAAGCCCTCGTCCAACACATAGTCGATTTCCCAGGCGCCGGGAGCAATGGGATGGGGCGCACCCCAGCGCAAATGTCCTTTGAACTCAAATTCCAGCAGCGGCAGCTGGCCATAGTTGTCGGCGTACAGGGTGATGACCCCCACGAACTGGTCGGCGCTCAGATAGGTGAAGCGGCGTCTCAGATAGTTGGGGGTGACTTGACCGGCGCCGGTGCGGTCTTCGTTGGGGCGCAGCTCCACGCTCAAACTGCTCCAGGCGCCGATCGCGTAAGCTTGCACTTCGGCCAGCGTTTGCGGGTTCTGCATGCGGCGGATGCCTTCGGCGCGGTTCATTTCGATCGTCATGGGTAACCTCCAAAGAGATAAATCGGGACAAGAATCGGAAAAAGAAATGGGAAAAGTCATCCCAGCGCCTTGAGCGTGGTGGTGACGACATTCAAGAGCTGTTGCCGATCAGGGTTGGCTTTGGCCATGAGGCGCAGCCCCAACACCGTGTTGACCAGCATTTGCGCGATCTGGTGGCTTTCGGCCTCAGCAAGGCCCAATGCTGCGTCGTTGCACAACAAGGTGAAAAACTTCTGCTCCGATTGTGCCAGGTTGGCCTGCACCCGCGCCGCCACATCGCGATCCTGGGGCAGGCGTTCGGCGATGGAGTTGACCAGCAGGCAGCCGCCGCGTGGGGCCAGGGCGAGGGCTTCGTCCACCTGTTCGGTGAGGATTTCGGCGATGACCTGCCGCGCCGGCGGCAGGGGGAACGCGCCCGAGTCAGGTTGCGGCCTGGCCAGATAACGTTCGAGCGCAGCGATGTAAAGCGCGTGCTTGCTGCCGAAGGTGTTGTACAGGCTGGAGCGGTGGATGCCCAGGTGGGCTACCAGGTCATCCACCGCAGTGGCTTCATAGCCGCGCAGGCGAAACAATTCCAGCGCCCGGTCGATGGCTTCATCAGGGTCAAAGGCTTTGGAGCGTGACATGGCCACAGTATAACGAATTGGAACGAATAGTCCAAAATCCCAGCGCGCCTGCGCGCCAACATCCCGCGTATCCTGCGGCGCCAGGTGCAGGGTGGTTGGCGGTACCGCAGCCCCCGCGGCGCTGGCCTGTGTGATCAGCGATCAGCAGGTCGTTTCCAGTCAGGCGCTAGCCCTTCACTGCCCCCGCCGTCAACCCGGCAATGATCCGACGCTGGAATACCAACACGAGCACGATCAGTGGAATCGTCACCAGC
>CAIRNL010000483.1 GCA_903879975.1 uncultured Chloroflexota bacterium
CCACCGTGATCAACTCCGCCATCGATGAGGAGCAGACGATTGAGGCTCCAGCCGACGCTGTGATTGTTCCAGCCGAGGCGATGATGCAGTAAGCTGAAGCCCAACAAGGTCTATCCCAGGCCTTGTTCGTGTCCTTCCATGAAAAAGAGCACCGCAGCATAGCGGTGCTCTTTTTCATTTGATGCGTTGTAGCCTCCCACCTTCCCGGATGCTCCACAGCTTCCGAGAAGATTCACCAGCCCGGCAGAAGATCGATTTTCAATTGCCAGACGCCAGATACGAAGCAACCAGCGCGCCGTCAGCTGCACGCAGCTCGAGCACGTCGCCCTGGATGGTATAAGTGGCCGCCGTCAGCAGCGCAGCCAGGTACTCATTCTCCTGCTGCATGATGGGGTCAGGACATGCCTTGCGCGTCGTTGCCGCCGGCGCAATGGTGATTGCGTCCCCCTCAACCGTGAAGCTCGACCGGTAGTTGTTACAACCCGCTGAGCCACTCAAGCTATCGTCTTCGCCGAAAAGGGCAGTGATTTCAGTGTCGGCCAGGATCGAGGCCGCACCGCCGCTTCCGTTGTTGTAGAAGGTTGCAATCCAGGTGACGCCCGTCAGCGCCGCTGGTTCCTGCACAACGAAGGTCGCTGCCACGTTGCCGTTCGCATCGTGTAGAGAGAGCTGGCCGTCGGCGATGGTGTACGACGCCGTGGCACCATAGGCGGCCATGAGCTGCATCTCGACTGTCATCTGCGCATCGGGGCAGGCCATCATGGTCATGGGGCCAGGCACGAGGCTCAGGCGATCCCCGTCGACTGTGTAGGCGGCGCCATAGTTGTTACATCCGCTGTTGCCCGACACCGAGCCGTCGGCAAAGGTAGCGGTCGCTTCCACGCCAGCCGGCACAGCGACCAGGACGCCACTGCTGTCGGCAACGCTGACCAGTTGCCAGGTCGTCCCTTCCAGGGATATGCCCCCGTTTTCTGCAGCGACCAGCTCCTGGCTCACCACCGTACGGAGCATGTACTGCAAGCTCGACGCATCGGCCGGCGCATTTTCGACCGGCCTCACCAGCACACGCAGCTCGTACTCGTAGCCAGGCTCGAACTCGAAACCCTCGATCTGGCTGTAGAAATACTTGTAATCTTCCTCCGGGTTTTCTTTGACCAACAGGCACTTCATCGGTGCGATACCCACGCAGTCGACCAATTCTGGCCCGACATAGAGCGTGACTTCCTCCCCGGCGGGGGGGGCCTCCTGCGGGGCTGCATCTTGTGCTCCTGCATCCTGCAGGGGCATGACCGGCTGGCAAGCAGCCAGTACCAGTACTGCCATTGTCATGGCAACCAGCATCCCGATCAAACGTCTGTTCATGAACCTTCCTCCTGTCTTGATGAATTGAGTTGCTTGTACCCGGGCAGCCATTTCATAGGAAGCCGGTTGCTTTCAAAGGACGATAGTCGTCTGTTGATTGTTCCAACCCGCACACATCACCGGATCAGAATCAGCTCCGTCTGTGGCTCGCCCAGAAAGATCGTGCCTTCCTCGGTGACCAGCACATTTTCCTCCAATCCCATGTAGCCGTACCCTTCTACGAAGAGACCCGGCTCTACGGTATAGACATGGCCGGCTTCGAGCGGGTACTTGGGTGTCTCGCCGTAACGCTCCCATAACGGGCCCAGTACGCCGCCGCCATCATGGCAGGCGCGGCCCAGGTGGTGGCCGGTCGCATACTTGAACTCGGGGTAACCGGCAGCAGTGACCACCTGGCGCGCCACTGCATCGATCTCGGTGCCGGGCACGCCCGGCTTCATTGCCGCCACCGCAGCCTGGATGGCGCGCACGATGGTATCGAAGCCGCGCCGCACCGGCTCGGGCGCCTCGGTTTCGCCAGGGCGCAGCACGTACATCACGCGCTGAATGTCGGAGCAGTATTCGTCCTGTTTGATCCCGAAATCAAAATGCACCAGGTGCCCCGGCTCGATCTTGATCTCTGTGGGGCCGGCGTGGCCAATAGGCGTGTCTGGCCCGCTGTTGACGGCCGGGCAGGCAGCCCGCTCCCAGGAGGTCTCCAGGCCAAGCGCATCGACCTGCTCGTGCATGTAGCCGCCAACCGCGCGCGCTTCTTTGCCCACCTCTACGAATTCAAATGTGCGTTGGTAGAGGGTGAGTGTCGTAGCGATGGCACGCTGGATCAGCGCTACTTCGGCCGCCGTCTTGCGGCTGCGTAGGGCGGTGATGACCGGACCAGCAGAAACAAAGCGTTCAGGGTAGGGCGTGCCGCGCAGATGTTCGTGCAGCAGCAGAAACATGCCGTGTGTCAACCCGTCGGCGTGCGAGTTGTCGCTGGAATAGTTGAGCGCAATCTGTTGCGGGTCGAGGTCGGCCAGAATCCTGCGCAGCGGTTCGCTGAAGGCAGCGTCGTACGTGACAACCTCGTCGTAGGCACCCAGACGGCGCACATTCTCGGCGTCATAGCGGCCGAGAATGGCGATGCGCCGGCCCGAACGGGTCAGGATGAAGGCACTCTGCCAGGTAACGTCGTGGCCGTAGAGAAAGGGCAGCACAGGGTCGAGCACAGCCGATGTCTCGCGCACGAAGGTGAGCCAGCAGTCGATGCCCTTCTCGTTGAGGATACCAGTCGCCTGGTCGAGTTTCTCACGAATCAGTCTGTACTCTGGGATGGTCTGGATACTCATGGTGGTGTCTGGTTATCTGAATCTTGGGTTGGATGGATAGATACACACTGCATGGTAGCAGGAGTGCGCCGATGGCGCCAGACCATCCAGAGCGCCAGAGCGCAGCGTGCTTGCCCCTGCGCCCGCTTTTCGCTACAATCTATCCACTGTCAATAACCCACATCGGCAATTCCAGCGGCGCGCCTGGCGCCACCATTTGCCATCGCAAGGGAGATCCCATGCGCAGATTCCTGCTTGGCCTGCTCGCTGTCGCGCTTGCCCTGCTCATCCTCGTTCCGCTGGGCGGCTACTTTTGGCTGCGCACCAGCCTGCCACTGACCAACGGCGCTGTGCGCGTCGTCGGCGTGGACGGCCCCATCGAGATCGTGCGCGATGAGGCCGGTGTGCCGCACATCTTCGCCGGCACCGACTCCGATGCCTTCTATGGGCTCGGCTATGTCCATGCCCAGGATCGCCTGTGGCAGATGGAGATGAATCGCCGCATTGGCGCCGGGCGGCTGAGCGAAATTTTGGGCGATGCCACACTCTCTATCGACAAATTTCAGCGCACCATGGGCTATTACCGCGCCGCATTGGGTGATCTGGCCGCCATCGAACCGCGCAGCCGCCAGGCGCTGGAGGCCTACGCAGCCGGCGTGAACCAATGGCTGAGTGAAGGGCATACGTTGCCGCCCGAGTTCATTTTGCTCGGCGTTACCCCTGAACCATGGCAGCCAGCCGATTCGCTGGTCTGGCAGAAGATGATGTCGTGGGACCTGGGCGGCAACTACGATCTGGAACTGCTGCGCCAGCAGCTGACCCAGGCACTCGGCCCCGAACGCACAGCGCAGCTGCTGCCCGGCTATCCGGACGACGGCATCGCTATCCTGGCCGATGTCCAGATTGACCCTGCAACAGCCGCATCGATCTTCGAGATCGACCGCACGATCGAAACGAACTTTGCGCGCGGCGGGCGCGAATCGGGCAGTAATAATTGGGTCATTGCCGGCTTGCGCACGGACACGGGCCTGCCTCTGCTCGCAGATGACCCGCATCTCGCCACCTCTATTCCAGCGATCTGGTACCTGGCCGAAATTCAGGGTGACACGATTCACGCCATCGGCTCCACCTTTCCTGGCCTGCCTGCCATCGTCATCGGCCACAACGAGCAGATTGCCTGGGGGGTGACCAACGTCGGTCCTGATGTGCAGGACCTCTACGTGGAGCGCATCAACCCGGCCAACCTGACCCAGTACGAAGTGGACGGGACGTGGCAGGATATGAAGATTGTTGAGGAGAGTATCGTCGTCGACGGCGAGGAGGAACCCCTGCGTTGGGCAGCGCGCGCCACACGGCACGGCCCGCTCATCTCCGATGTGAGCGATGTGGGCCTGCCGCTGGCCTTGCAATGGACCGCACTGCAACCCGGCGATACGACCCTCGACGCCTTTATGGGCGTCAACTATGCCGCAGACTGGGAAGATTTCACCGAGGCGATGGCGAAGTTTGTCACACCGAGCCAGAATTTTGTCTACGCTGACGTGCAGGGCAATATTGGCTACGTTGTGCCCGGCAAGATTCCGATCCGCGCCGCAGGACATGACGGCACGCTGCCCGTGCCTGGCTGGACGAGCGAGTACGAATGGCAGGGCTTCATCCCATTCCCTGAATTACCCCAGGCGTACAACCCGCCCGAAGGGTATGTGGCCACGGCCAACAATCGCGTCGTCGACGACGGCTATCCCTATCTGCTTTCCACAGACTGGGCGCCGCCCTACCGTGCCGAGCGTATCACCGAACGGATCGAGCAGATGAGCAGCAACGGCGAGACCCTCTCGGCTGACGATATGGCTGCAATTCAAGCTGACCAGACCAGTACGCAGGTGCGGGTGCTGCTGCCTTTCTTGCTCGATGTGCCGCCGGCCGACGATCGCCAGGCACAGGCCATTGCATTGCTGCATGACTTCGACGGCACGCTGTCCATGGAGAGCACGGCAGCAGCTATCTACGAGGCGTGGATGTTACACCTGGAGCGGGCGATGTTCGAGGATGACCTGCGCGCCACCCTGTTTGAGGAAATGGCGACGCGCGCCAACTCGCTTTTCCTCGCCAATGTGCTGGCCGATCCGATCCAGGGGGCGGTCTGGTGTGACAATGTGCTCTCCCCGGCCCCCGAATCGTGCGCGGAGATCGCTCAGGTGGCGCTGGACGATGCGTTGGACGACTTGCAGCAGCGCATGGGGGACGATATGAGGAACTGGCGTTGGGATCGCATCCACCAGACGCAGTACCCGCACAACCCCTTCAGCCAGGTGAGCTATCTCAAGTGGCTCTTCCACCGCACGATTCCCAACGGCGGTGACCGCTACACAGTCAACGTGGCGCCGGTGAACCTGAAGAATCCGTACGTGCAGACGAACTCGCCCGGCTACCGCCACATCGTCGACCTGAGCGACCTGTCCGGCAGCCGCTTCATGATCACAACGGGACAGTCGGGCAACGTGCTCAGCCGCCACTACGACGACCTGATCGCCAGACATCGCGACGTGGCCTATCTGCCCATGACATTCGGCCGAGAAAATGTGGCGGGAGATACGCTGCGTTTGGAGCCGCGCTGAGTTCATGCGTAGGTGAATCCACACTGGCCTACAGATATCATGCAGCCTGTCGGGGGACGTACGTTGCCCCAAACATGAAGCAGAAACACCCTGCGCGTCGCGCTTGACAGATGTTGCCCGAAGTCGGTACAATGCTGCTAGCTAAGCAAGCTTAATTTCAATTTGAAGCACGTTTGGCGGGCAATTCGCCCCGGCGAGAACCGCAGCGTGCACCGCCCCACGAAGCGTGCTGCCGGCCATCTGTTGCACGAAAACCGGCGCCATGAATGTAGTTCGATGAATTCGCCAACTCTGAAAGTCTGTTGTCTTGTTCACTAAGCACAAAAGGAGCTGCACATGATCGGTGGTTTCACCAACCGTGTTGCCTGGGTGGATCTCTCCTCGGGCAACGTAGAGTACAAAGGAATCGACGAGACGGATGCCCGCAAGTACCTGGGCGCGCGCGGCCTCGGTGTGAAGTATGTCTTCGACAACGGCCCAGATGTCGAACCCTTCTCACCCGACAATATCCTCTGCATTATGAATGGCCCCCTCACCGGTACGAATGTCAATATGAGCGGGCGCCTGGCCGTGGTTACCAAATCACCGCTGACCGGCACCGTGGCGGACGCGCACATGGGAGGCTGGACGGCCGCCAAGCTCAAGTGGGCGGGCTTTGACGGGATCGTCTTCAAGGGCAAGGCCGACAAGCCCGTCTATGCCTATGTGGAAGATGGCGCCGTCACCCTGCACGATGCCTCCGATGTGTGGGGCAAGGGCATCCATGAAACGCTGAAGATTCTGCGCGAGCGCCACGGCGAAGATTGCGATGGTATGGCCATTGGCCAGGCAGGCGAGAACTTGGTGCGCTTTTCCTGCTGGGTCAACATCAACGATCGCGCGGCGGGTCGCAACGGCACGGGCGCTGTGGCCGGTAGCAAACACCTCAAGGCCGTCATCGTCAAGGGCGACAAAAAGAATCGTCCTGAGCCAGCCAATAAGGAAGCCGACAAGGAAGCGCGTAAGAAGGCCCTGGCCGCTATCATGGCTGAGGAAAACATCACCTCCCCGCGCAAGGGCGGACTCAGTGTTTATGGCACCAACGTGCTCATGAATATCACCGAGAGCATCGGCGCGCTGCCCGCCATGAACTCGCAGTACACTGCCTTTGGCAAGGACAATGCCGAGAAGATTTCGGGCGAGTATGTCAACGATAATATCCTGATCAACAACCCAACCTGCCACGCCTGCCCCGTGGCCTGCAAGAAAGAAGTCGAAGTCACCGAAGGCCCCTTCAAGGTCAAGATGGAGAGTGTGGAGTACGAACCGGCCTGGTCGCTGGGTGCCAATTGCGGCAACAACGACATCCGCTCCGTCGCCTACCTCATCAACCAGTGCAACGACTACGGCATGGACCCTATTGAGTTGGGCAATGTGCTCGCCATGTACATGGAAGCCAGCGAGAGGGGCTATACCAACGGCGACGGTTCGCTGGCCTGGGGGGATTCCATCTCCATGACTGAGGTCGCTACCAAGATTGCCCTGCGTCAGGGTGTGGGCGACAAACTGGCCGGGGGCACGGCGCGCGGCGCAGCTGCCTTTGGCCATCCGGAAATCTCTATGACGGTCAAGGGCCAGGCCATCCCGGCCTATGACCCGCGCGGTCTCAAGGGCATGGGCATTGCCTACGCCACCAGCAACCGCGGCGCCTGCCACCTGCGCGCGTACACGCCGGCCGCTGAACTGGGCGTCATGCCCTTTGGCTCGCTCAAGGTCGACCCGCTGGAGTGGAAGGGCAAGGGCAAGCTCACCCGCATCTTCCAGGACGTGCACGCTGTCTCCGACTCGCTGGACCTGTGCAAGTTCTCTGCTTTTGCGGAGGGCATGCAGGAGTACACCGAGCAGTTCAACGGTGTGACCGGCCTCGGCTATAGCGTGGAAGAACTGCTCAAGTGTGGCGAGCGCATCTATAACCTGGAGCGCTACTACAACAACCTGGCTGGCTTCCGTGAAGGATCGGACTACCTGCCTAAGCGCTTCACCCACGAAGCGAGCACCATGCCCGGCTCTGAAGGCCATGTCTGTGAACTCGACCTCATGTTGGCCGAGTACTATGAGGACCGTGGCTGGGTGAACGGCGTCGTGCCTGAAGGCAAGCTCAAGGAACTGGAGATTATCTGAGCCTGCAGTACGCTGGCCGCTGTGCCTGAACACAGGCCCAAGGAGCTGCAGACGATCTGAATTGGCAGCGCTAAGGGTCACTGGACGTATGTGAGGTCGGGGTGCGTACCCACAACGGGTACGCACCCCGTTTTGTGTTGTCTGGACACCATGCCCCCGGTCTGGCGGCGCTGCGCGCTCCGGCTTCCTAGCCGCTGCCGTGTACGCCATTCCCTGGCGTATCCTGTACCGCGGTTGGCCCAGTCGTCGTACGATGGGGCGTGCGCCTCTCGCCAGCAACGGCCATCAAACGCCCAGCAACGGGGATGTGTGATAGAATCGATCGCCAGAACAGCGAACACAGGCTGGATCACAGCACAAAGGACAATCAGGGTGACATCAGAAGCATTCTCTCCAGAAGAGCGCAGCGCACTGCTCGCAACGCTGCAGTCCCGTTTCGAACAATTCAGACAGCGCCACCCGGAGTGCGCGTGGGACGCTGTGCAGGCGAAACTGGAAGCGAACCCCGACAAGCTCTGGTCACTCAACGAGATGGAGAGAACCGGCGGCGAGCCAGATGTGGTCGGCTATGATGAAGTGACAGGCGAGTATATCTTCTATGACTGTGCAGGCGAAAGCCCGGTGGGGCGCCGCAGCCTCTGCTACGACCGGGAAGCACTGGATGCCAGGAAAGAGAACAAGCCTCCAAATAGTGCGATGCAGATGGCAGCCACCATGGGTATCGAGATGCTGACGGAAACGCAATACCGAGCCTTGCAGTCGCTTGGCCGGTTTGACACCAAGACGTCGAGCTGGGTGGTAACACCTGCAGCCATCCGAGAACAAGGCGGCGCCATCTTCTGCGATCGTCGCTACGATCATGTCTTTACCTATCACAACGGCGCATCTTCGTATTATGCCGCCAGGGGCTTCCGTGGCTCGCTGAGGGTGTAGTCAGAGGCCACTCCAGTCTTCTGTCAAACGACGCCAGCCGGTTCAAGCCGGCTGGCGTCGTTTGACAGAAGACCTTTTGTACACAGAAGATGTCGCCTGATCGCCGGAGCAGCTCGGCAACCAGCCCAGGGCTGCTTACTTGAAACGCACACCGAGCGTTGAACCGGCCGCAACGCTGACGCTTTCCTGCAGGCGGATGGTCGCACCATCCTGCACAAATGCCACTGGCGCGGCACCCACGTGCACAGACGCTACCTGCCGGCTTTCGGCGGGGGAGAGGGCTAGCGACTGCACAGCGAGCTGGCCGTACAGCACACGCACCTCTGCGCTGCCCGGCGCCAACTCGACCTCACCCCAGCCGCCGTCCAGCGACCAGAAGCAGCGGAAACAGCCGTCAGCTATGCGCACGGGGCGGAAGCTGATGTGCTTGTGCACCATGTCAAATTCGAAGCCCGCAAACGCGTTGAGCAGCGCATAGGCGGCCATCGACCGCGCATAGTTGCTGCCGCACTCGAACTCGTTCCACGGGTTGCGTCGCTCGCCGTCGTAGCGCTGGCGCAGCGCGACTACGCAGTTCATCCCCTCGTCGACCAGCCCGTCCATGATCATGTGGCTGGCGGCAGCGTACTCGAACCCGTTCATGGTCTCCTGCGAGTAGGGCGCCGGGATGGTCGGCTTGGTAGCGCCCTCTGGCCACGCACAGATGACGAGGCCGCCTTCGTCGTTGAGACAGTAGATGCGACACGGGTTATAGACTTCGCCCATGACCGGGATGAAGTTGTGGCGGTAAATAGCGGCGTTGGCGCGATGAACCTGTGCCGGGTCGAAGATCTCGCCCAGACCGTAGAGGCTGGCATGCCACTGACCCAGCAGTTGGTCGATGCTCGACCCGTCGCCGATCTGATACTTGATTTCCTGGTGTTCCTCGTCCCAATACGCCTCCAATGTGGAGTTGCCGATGAGCACGAGTTCGTCCTGGGCAAAAGTCTCCACGGTGCGGCGGTCGTGCAGGTCGATGCGCTGGATGTAATACTCGCCGTTGAAGAGGTTGCTGTCGGCCCATGCCTTGCCGCGTTCGAAAATTGCACGATACTCGGCTGCGCTCTCTGGGTCGCCCAGGTGCTCCGCCATTTCGGCGCCAGCCTTGAGCGCAGCCAGATAGATGCCGGTCAGCCAGGCGTTGGGGCCGAAAAGTTCCATGTCGAGCGTGTGATGCTGGCGGCCCCACAGCACGCCGCTTTTCTCCGGATCCCAGCGATCTTCGTTGCCGGGATGCCAGGCAAAGTCGAGCGACTGCTTGACAGCCGGCCACAGGCTGCGCAGCCAGTCGCTGTCGCCGCAGATCTTCCAGTCGCGGTAGGTCTTGATCACCCCGCCAAACTGGCCGTCCGCACAGGGGCGGAAAGGCCAGAGCGGCGCACCCAGCGGCAGCTGCAGCCGAAAGACCATGCCGCCGTCGTCGCGCAGGTTGTAGCGGAAATCGGCCTCGCGCATAGAGCGCTCCAGCGCCGGGAAAAGAAAAGGCAGTGTCTGCTGATAGTTCCACACATGCGTGCAACTCCCTTCACAGCAGCCCGCATCGTGATGGCACCCTTCCCAGCCGTAAAAAGTGCCATCTTCCAGGCGCAGCACGGTCGGCGACTTCAGAATTGCCAGGTTGGCCGACACGGCGTCGAGGGCAGCTGGCGGCAGGCTCGATGCAAAAAGCGCATCGTGGAAACGGTGCGTCTCATCACGCAGGCGATCCCACGCCTCCAGCGCATAGCGGGCGCTGGCCAGTGAATTGGGCCAGACGGTGGCGTAGTAGTTCTTCCACGTCGAGTCGACGCCGGGTGGCAACACCTGATCGGGTTTCCAGTAGTTC
>CAIRNL010000484.1 GCA_903879975.1 uncultured Chloroflexota bacterium
CTCGACTCGACCAGCGCCAAGTCCTTCGGCACGGTGACGCCGGAGGGCTTGTTGCAATTCGGGCATAGCAAGGATCATCGCCCCGACTTGCCGCAATTCAAGATTCAACTCTCGACGCCTGATCCCCTGGGCTTGCCGCTGACGACGACCGTCACCAGCGGTGAAAAAGCGGATGATCCGCTTTACGTGCCGGAGATTGATCGCGTGCGTCAGACGCTGGGCAAGCGCGGCTTGCTGTATGTCGGCGATTGCAAGATGGCGGCGCTGGCGACGCGCGTCCATTTGGCGGCGGGCGGCGATTGGTATTTGTGCCCGCTCTCCAGCGTGCAAATGCCTGCGGCTACGCTGAGTGAACTGCTGCCGCCTGTGCGCACGGGCGCGCAAGCGGCGCAGCCCATCTGGCGCAAAAATGAAGTAACCGGACGCCGCGAAAAGATCGCCGAAGGGTTTGAATACGAAACCACGCTGACAGGCGAGGCGGATGGACAGCCCGTGGTCTTCACCGAACGCCGAATGGTGGTGCGCGGGCTGGCGCAGGCCAAAGCTCAAGAGGCGGGCTTGCGGACGCGACTGAAAAAGGCGCGCGCGGCTATCCGTTGCCAGGGGGAGCGTAAAAAAGGCAAGACCTGTCCACGCACGGAAGCGGAATCGCGCGCGGCGGTGGACAAAATTCTGAAGCAACAGCGCGTCGTTGGTTTGCTGAGGGTGGACTACGACGTGACGCGGCAAACGCGTCAGGTGCGAGGTTACGGCACACGCCCGTCTACGGAACGGGAGGAGGAAACGGTCAAGGTCAAGGTAACGGTGGATACGACGGCACAGGCGGAAGCGGAATTTTTGTTGGGCTGGCGCATCTACGTGACGAATGCGCCGGCAGAGCAACTGAGCCTGACGCAGGCCGTGCTGGCCTATCGCGGTTCGTTTTTGATCGAGCGGGGTTTCCGCCCCTTGAAAGGGCGGCAGTTGTCGTTGACGCCGCTGTATCTGCAAACGGCCAGCCGCCTGACGGGACTGGTGCGGTTGCTGCTGATCGGCTTGCGCACGCTGGGATTGGTGGAATATCAAGCTCGGCGGGCGCTGGCCGAGCAACAGGAAACGCTGGCGGGCCCGACCAAAGGCTTGCCCAAAATGCGACGGCGCGTCCGACCGCCGAAGCCTTGTTGCAAGCCTTCGAAGGCATCACGTTGTTCGGCCTTGATCAACAATGGTACCTGACACCATTGACCGCGTTGCAACAACGGATTCTTCAGCTGCTGGGATTTTCGGAAGACATATACCATCGGATACTTCCGGCTATTTCAGATGCTCAATTCAAAATGGGCGAAACGTAAGATTAAAGTATTTCAATTAAAAGTCTCTGATGTTTCATGGCAATCTTCGCCGGGCAAGAGGCCACAATGAGCCATCGCGGGGTAGGAGCCGATTGTAGAGGGGGAGCATTCCAATGCACAAAAGACGATCCGCAGATTCCACTGATCTTCGTAGATGAAGACAGGACTGTTCCTTCTTCTCCTCTGCGTAATCTGCGGATCGTTCTCTTCTTCTTCCCCTGAGGCGGGTCACCCTCCGCCTATTCCGCCTACTCTGTCGGATAGACCGGGATCGTCAGCGTCGCCGAGCTCGTCGTCGTCAAGTGGTGCAGGTTGTGGCCTCCTCCCCACCCGTTCTGGGCCTCGACCAGCAACGCC
>CAIRNL010000485.1 GCA_903879975.1 uncultured Chloroflexota bacterium
CTGGAAATCAATCCAACCAGCAACGTCTGCCTCCATGTCTATGACCGGGTTGCCGTTCATCCCTTCCCTCATCTCGATCGCATGGGCATCAAGGTCACCGTCAACAGCGACGATCCGCCTCTCTTCAACACAACGTTGTGCGACGAGTTCGGTCTGCTGGCAGCAGAATTTGCCTATCGGCCAGCCGACCTGTCCCGCATCGCCCGCAATGCGTTCGAAGTGGCCGCCGCTCCGCCCGCCTTGAAAACTGCCCTGCTGGCCGAGTTTGACGTCTGGGCCGCACGCTCCCTGCCGGAAACGGAGGCTGCGTGATTTTCTCGACAGAGACCCACTTTGCCTTTGCGGATGAGGTGCCGCTGCTGGCCGTCTGCGAAGCCTTCAATCTCGGCTTCTCAGATTACAAGTACGGCGTCCAATTCGACGAGACGCAGATGGAACGCTTCCTGGAACGCTCCGGCGTGCAGCGCGCAAATTCAGCCATCCTGCTGGCGCGCAGCGACAGTGGCTGGCATGGCGCCGGCCTGGCACTGATGGCGCTTGACAACGAGTGCCGCGCCTGGTGTGGCGGCCTGGCCGTTGCACCTGCGCTGCGCGCACGCGGCCATGCCCGTACACTCATGGAAATGATCCAACGGAAGGCCGCCGAGCAGGGGGCACGCTCTATGCAGCTGGAGGTTCTCGTTCGCAATGCACCTGCCCAGCAGCTTTATCGCCAGCTGGGCTACACGCCGAGGCGAGATCTGATCTTCTGGAGCGCCACGCCAGAGACATGGCACCCTATCCCCACAGCCGGCGAGTTGGTGGCAGGGAATGCCTCTGAGTTCCTCGACACCCTTTTCCACTGGCAGTCAGAAGAGCCGGCCTGGCAGCGCACACAGCGCTCGGTCGAGCGCTATCGTTCCGACCTCTGGGGCTATGTCATGCAGGCCGGCACTGAGCCAATCGGCTATGTCGCCTGTTTGCCCACAGCGCCCAATGAGCCTGGCAAGCCGCGCGTGCGTCTCATGGCTATGGCCGTACACCCAGAAGACGACCGCACACCGCTGGCCAGCCGGCTGATTGCCAGTCTGCGCGCCTGTCTGCCCGACACGACCCTCACCATCATCAACGAGCCAGAGAACAGTGCATTTGCTACGGCATTGGCAATCCATGGCTTTAGCGAGGTCGACCGACAGATCGAGATGTGGCGCAAGCTGGACGATTACCCGCGCAATACGAGCTGATCGAGTAGGGACTGCAGCTCGGCAGGCAGGGGCGCCTCAAATTCGCGTTCCTCGCCCGACGACGGCAGGCGCAGGCGCAGGCGATGGGCGTGTAGAAAGTGGCGGTCCAGTTTGAGCCGCTGCTTGCGCAGGCCATAGACCATATCGCCCACAACGGGATGCTTGCACCACGCAAAGTGCACCCGAATCTGGTGAGTGCGTCCTGTGTGCAGCTCCGCGCTCACCAACGAGAATATCGTGTCGGGCGCGCCGCTGCTGGTGCCTGGCGCCGCGTAGACGCCCAATACAGTATAGACAGTGATGGCCTCGCGCCCAGCCGAGGACCCCGTCTGCGCGTCTACGGGCAGAACCGCCTGCCGTTTGCGGTCATCGGGATGGCGGCCAATCGGCGCAGTGATGCGGCCGTGCGCAGGCGTCAACCGTCCTTCGACCAAGGCCAGGTATTCTTTATAGACCGTGCGGCCCTTGAACTGTGCCTGGAGACAGCGGTGAGCGTGGTCGTTCTTGGCCACGACGATCAGCCCGGAAGTCTCCTTGTCGAGCCGGTGTACGATGCCGGGTCGCCGCTCGCCCCCTACCCCTTCAATCTGCGGGCAGTGGTGCAGCACCGCGTTGACCAACGTACCGCTGGCGTGGCCGGGCGCCGGATGGACAACCATTCCAGCAGGCTTGTTGACGACCAGCAAATCGGCGTCTTCATAGACAATGACGAGCGGAAGCGCTTCAGGCTCCAGACCGTCTGGGGGACGTGACGGCTCCATCGCCAGTGCAATGTGCTGACCTACTTCAAGGCGGGCACTGGCACGAGCGGTCTGCCCCTCCAGTGTAACGAGTCCTTCCTTGATCCAGCGCTGGATTTCGCTGCGGCTACGGTCGGGCATCTGCTCGACCAGCCAGCGGTCGAGACGCCAGCCTTCACCGCCAGCATCGACCGAAAAAACACGTTGGGAAACCGTAGCCATCGCGCAGCCGGCTATTCCGTCTGCTCGCGCGGCGCTGCACCTGCAGCCCGATCGACAGCAGCTGCGCCCGCAGCCTTTTCATGCCGATGGCGCCGTAGGTCGTCGACGATGACGTAGATACCCAGGCCGATCACGCCGCCGACAATAGCACTGTCGGCGATATTGTAGTTAGGCCAGTAATAGACACCTGGAACACCCATCTTGACAAAGTCCGTCACGTAGCCTTGGTTGATCCGATCGATGACGTTCCCAAGGGCGCCGCCCAGCATCAGGCCGAGCAGCAAGCGCACCAGCCGGGCGTCGGTCGGCAGATAGCGCACGTAGACCAAGATTCCAAGGGTCACAATCACCGCAACGATGATGAAGAGGTTGCCCTGGTTCTGAAACATGCCGAAGGCCGCACCATAATTGTGAACATGCTCGAAAACGAAATACTCGCCCAGAGCCGGAATGGGGATCATCGATGTATAGTCGGGGATGTTCCTGCGAACCAGCTCCTTTGTCCACTGATCGAGCAAAATCACGATACCGGCAACGGCCAACACCAACCAGGCCTTACGAAACCAACTGGCGATCCTATGCATATTCATCGTCCTAAAAAAATCGGCTGGCGATCGAGTTCTTCCCTGCGACCCATCAGCAGGATCATGCATTCATTGCACGCGCCAGACAGGCAAAAAAGCACAAATATTCTACCGCATCCTGTCGGAAATGGTGAATTGGCGATACTATGCTATCATCTAAAAGTCATTGTGCCGGTTCCGTAGGCATCTATCCCGATTCCTGTACTGGCCGGCAGCATTTTCATAGAAGTGCAACATCCTGGAGTGACTCATGCCGCGAGAAATAACCGTTGCCCTGGTTCAGATGGCGCCGGAACTGGCAAACCCCGAAGCAAACCTGCGCAAGATGGGCGACTTTGTGGAAAAGATCTGCACCGAACAGCGCACCGACCTGATCGTCTTTCCCGAGTTGAGCTATACGGGCACCGAACTGGGCCTCAAAGCGACCGACCTCGCCGAGCGCGTGCCGGGCCATGCGTCCAACTATCTGGCCAAGCGTGCCAACGAGTTCAACTCTTATGTAGTTTTCGGCCTGGTCATCAAAGAAAAGGTCGAGAGCATTCTCTACAACGGCGTAGTCTGCCTGGGACCGGAAGGCGACGTGGTCGCCGACTACCGCAAGGTTCACCTGCTCGGAGAGGAGCGGCAGGTCTACCGCAACGGCTTTCGCTTCGCCATCGTCGACGCCGAATGGGGTCGCTTTGGCCTCTCGATCGGCACGGACCTGGCCTTCCCCGAAACGGCGCGAGCCATGACACTCGACGGCGCTGAGCTCGTGACAGTCAGCGCCAACTGGGAGCAACAGTATGCGGAGTCGTGGCGTGCTCACCTGATCAGCCGTGCGTGTGAAAACTCGATCTTTATGGCGGCCGCCAACCGCGTCGGCGAGGAGCCGACCTTGCGCTTCATGGGTGACAGCATGCTCGTTGGCCCCTCAGCCGAGGTCTACACCGTGCTCGACCAAGCGATCGAAGGCTACGCAGTCGCCACTATCGACCTCGACGAAGTGCGCACCGTACGCGAAGACCGCCAGTTGATCCAGTATCGCGAGCCGCTGGCCTATCGATCCATCGTGCGCAAGTACTAGATACAGGGCGACCAGCGAGGATGGATGAAGTCGTGAAGATCATCGCCAGCGGCGAGTGGAGCCAAAGCCCAGAAATGCTGGACTATCGCTCGGAGTGGCTGAGCGATCTACTCGTCGAGCGAGCGACCTGCGCCGACACCATACAAAGCCAGCAACTGGGGCGGGTGACGATCAGCGGACCGGGATATGTATGGTTTCGCTTCTGGCTGGCCGAGGGCGAATACATCCTCGAAAAATATTTTGACACCGAAGGCCAGTCGCTCGGCATCTACGCGCGCATCGGGATGGCTATACCACATAAGGGGCGTGGATTCAGCGCGCTGAACCTGTTGCTTGGCTTGTGGATCACAGGGGAAGGGCGCGTGACCGTGCTCAACGAACCGGAATTCGATAAGGCTGTCGCCAACGGCGAATTCACGCCCGTAGAAGCCGAACACGCCGAGCAGCAGATTCGCGAAGTCACCCTGGCCATTGTATCTGGCCGCTTCCCGCCTCCCATCGTGCGGAATCTCTCCATTGCTGCCATCAGCGGCCCTTCCTGATCGCGTTGCGACGCAAATCTGAGCCTGGAACATGATCGCTATCCTTGACTACGGGGTCGGAAATCTGCGCAGTGTCTACAAGGCCTTTGAGACAGTGGCCACCCCCCTTGCCATGCCCGTCGATATCGTCGAACGACCGACTGACCTCACACGCTGGCGGGCTATTGTGCTGCCTGGACAGGGCGCGTTCGGCGACAGCATCCACAATCTGCGCCGGCAGGGCTTCGAACGCCCACTGCTCGATGCTGTGGAGACGGGCATGCCTCTGCTTGGTATCTGCGTCGGCATGCAAATGCTCTTCGACTCCAGTGAAGAGATGGGCCAACACGAAGGGCTCCATCTCATTCCCGGTGCCGTTCGCCGCTTTGCCGACAGCATGCCCGACCCCACCCACCCTGGCCACTGCCTGCGCGTCCCGCAGATTGGCTGGAACCAGTTGCATGTGTGCAAGGCTGACCCGCTGCTGGCCAACGTGCCCAGCGGCGTGCATGCCTACTTTGCACACAGCTATTTCTGCGACGCCAGCAACGCTGACGCCGTCCTGGCCTGGACCGACTATGGCATCGACTACCCCAGCATCGTACGCTACCGCAACGCGTGGGGCATCCAACCGCACCCAGAAAAGAGTCACACCGTGGGTTTGCGCATCCTTGGCAACTTCATGACGATGGTGGCACAGAGCGGTGTGCGCTAAAGCCAAGGCCAATCGAAACCAGGGTCCCGCAGCAGGTCTCCCCAAGCACCGCGTCACACACATCGAGCTGCCACAGCTGTTCGTAACAGGCGATTCTGTGTAACTTGCCAGCCAACTTCGTGCCAAACGAGGATGGGATGTTACGTTCGCCTCCGATACCCTTGTGATAAAGTCATACATAGATAGAACGGGCGATGGCAGCGCACAATCCAGCAGCAAAACGCCAACGCATGACAGATTGGGTCGTGCTTTCGCACTCTAAACAAGGGTTTGTAGATGATCATCTATCCGGCAATCGATCTGCGCGCAGGGAAATGCGTGCGTCTTCGCCAGGGCGACCCTTCCGCCGAAACCGTTTTTGGCGATGACCCAGCCGCCATGGCACGGCATTGGGTGGAACAGGGTGCCGAGTGGCTGCACGTCGTCAACTTGGACGGCGCGCTGGGCGCCACCCAGTCTCAGCTCAACGCTCTGCACCGGCCGAGCAACATCCTGATCCAGCATCCCGGCGCCGAAGAACCGGAGAGTGCCGTACAGAGCCTGCATCGCGAACTGCCCATCAATCTGCGTCGGCTGAGCGAAATTCGGGTGGCCGTTGCGGTGCCAATCCAGTTCGGCGGTGGATTGCGCACGATGGAAGATATCCAGCTTGCGCTGGAGTTGGGCGCCGATCGCGTGGTGCTGGGTACGGTGGCGGTAGACAACCCTGCACTAGTCTCCGAGGCACTGCTGCGCTGGGGAGCAGATCGTATCGTCGTAGGGATCGATGCGCGCGAGGGCAAGGTGGCGACGCACGGCTGGCAAGCGACCAGTTCCGTCGACGTCATCGAACTTGGCCATCAGATGCAGGCGCTGGGCGTTGCAAGAGTCGTCTATACGGACATCAGCCGCGACGGCATGTTGTCAGGCGTCAACCTGGAGATGACTGCGCGACTGGGGGACGTGACCGGCCTCAAAGTCATTGCCAGCGGCGGCGTCGCGACGATTGCAGACATCGAGGCGCTCAAAGCGCGCGAACACTACAACATCGACGGCGTCATCGTCGGGCAGGCCATCTACACCGGCGGCCTCCATGTGATGGAAGCGGTACGCGTCGGCCACCGGCCGCTCCATCGACGCAGTGCAGGCTTGGTGCCTTTTCGCTACGAAGAGGGCCGGCCACAGTTCCTTCTGCTCTACAACCTCTTCTTCGAACAATGGCAATTTCCGCGCGGCGGCACACATCGCCAAGAAAATGACGTCACCTGCGCACTGCGCGAATTTGCCGAGGAAGCCGGCTTGAGCGTTCGTAGACTCTTCAAGGAATGCCGCTCCGAGTTACACTATACCGTCGTCATCCGCGGC
>CAIRNL010000486.1 GCA_903879975.1 uncultured Chloroflexota bacterium
GGACGCGGCGAGCACAGCATGGTCTACGTGATCGTCGGTACAGGTGTCGGTATTGCCATCATCGCCAATGGCGAAGTCTACCGCGGTCTGCACAACTCAGCAGGCGAATTCGGACACACGACGATGGATCGATTCGGAGCGAACTGTGCATGCGGCTCGCGCGGCTGTGTGGAAACATTCATGAGCGGACCATGGCTCGCCCGGCGCTATGCTGCGGCGCAGCGAGGCGAGACGCCGACGCTGGAGACAGCCACGACGCTGAGCGGCCTGGAGATCGCCGCTCTGGCACGCAAAGGGGACTCGCTGGCGCTACGGGTGATCAGCGAGGCAGGGGAGGCACTCGGTGCAGCGGTGGCCACGTTAGCAATGACCCTGGATATCGATTGTTTTGTCATTGGCGGGTCGGTGGCCCACTGTGCAGAGTTGCTCTTGACGCCGGCTCGGCAGAGTGTGCTGTGGTACTCGTTCAAATCAGTCGGCGCACGCGTGCGGATTGTGGGCAACCAGCTCGACACCGACGGCGCGCTGCTGGGTTGTGCGTGGCTGGCGCGGCAGGCACTGGCAACGTAGCCAAGATACCTGGGTGAGAATTCCACGGAACCTGGGAGCGGTTGTGAGCTTTGACGAACTTTCCAACCGGGCAAAACGTGCTCGACTTGACCCCTGCCCGTCCTGGACTTCCACAATTCAGCTCTTGACAGCCGCACCCTCTGTCGCTATAATGCACACGTGTGCATTGCCCCGTATACATCAGTTTCACGAGGCAAACGTGGCAGAAGAACTAAAAACGAGCAAAAGTACGAACCGCAGGCCGGTGTCGATCCAGGACATCGCCGAGGCGGCCGGCGTGTCACACTCTACTGTATCGCGCGCGCTGCACAACAGCGGCCTGATCCGGCCGGAAGTGCGCCAGCGCATCCAGCAGCTTGCCCAGGAGATGGGCTATACGCCCAATGCGGTTGCCCAGAGCCTCAAGGGACAGCGCACGAACACAGTTGGACTCGTCATTACCTCCATCGCCGATCCTTTTGCTGGCCGTGTCGTGCGCGGGATCGAGGAAGTTGCGCAGGCCAATCAGATCAGCCTGCTGCTCAGCATCTCGCACAACGATCCAGAGCTTGAGATGGAAATCATCGAGACATTTCACCGGCGGCGTGTGGACGGCGTGATCAGCGCCACGGCGCAGATACGTGGCCCCTATATGGCGCGGCTGGCTCAGATCAAAATGCCGACGGTATTCATCAACCAGCAAGCTGAGTCGGAAGCGGATCGTCTACATTCGATCGATGCCGACGACTATGCCGGCGCGCGCCAGGCAGTCGAACACCTGTTGGCGCTGGGCCATCGCAAGATCGGCTATTTGGGCGTTGGGAACCGTGTTCAATCGAACCGTCGTCGCTTCGCGGGCTATTGCGACACGCTCTCCTCAGCAGGGATTGCCGTCGACGCACAGTGGGTGCGCATTGCACCGACAGTCAACAACCCACGCGCCGACGATGTGCTCGATGGGCAGGCAATGCTGCCCGGGCTGCTGCCGACAGGCGTCACGGCGGTCTTCTGCTACAACGATCAGATCGCGGTGGGCGTCCTGATGGCATGCCGGGAGCTTGGCCTGCGCGTGCCGGAGCAATTGAGCGTAGTGGGATACGACGATGTGGACATCGCCCGCTACGTGACGCCCTCGCTGACGACGATCCACCAGCCCAAACTACGTCTCGGTGAAATTGCCATGCAGATGCTGCTTGACATTCTAGAAGGCAAGCCTGTCCAAAACCGAATTCTGCCCAACGAGTTAATGGTGCGGGAAAGCACGGCGATGCCGTGCTTTCCCGCGCACAGGCCAGAGAAATCGTGTTTTGGGTGTTGACTTTCAGGCAGGTATGTGCTATTGTTAGCGGAGTTTGTGCACACGTGTGCACAAACTTCCCGTCCACATCTTTTCAGATTGTCGTCTGTGTGCGCTGGTAAAACTAGTACAGAGGGGCGCAAATAGGCCGGCGGTTTTGTGGAGCGATTTGGCAAATCGCTCTACATGCTGCGCTGCTCCATCCTACCGATTGACTTAGGTCCCTGTGTACTAGGTTTCATTCAGCGCCCCTATATCATCCGTCTGCCTGTGTTTCGTGCGCCGGCCGTAATTAGAATTGCCGCGCATCTGATGTTGGAGGATTGCCATGGCGAGTCCATTACTGCGGACCGTTTCGACAACGTCGACTGACTACTGGAACGATTCTTGCTCGATCGAGGAGCTTACCTACGCCATCAGCCA
>CAIRNL010000487.1 GCA_903879975.1 uncultured Chloroflexota bacterium
AGTACAGCCAATCTTCTGAACTGCCAGATACCCAGAGTGCGCATGATGGCTCCTTTTCTGATCGTCGCTGGACGGGGGATTGGTGACAAAAACACGAGGATACATCTCTATCTTAGCGAAAGGGGGGCGTTGTGACAAGTGGCAATTTTCGATTTTTCCATCTAGCTTACAATTTCCTGAGTTACTCTCTCTGTCAGGTCGCCAAAATTGCCTGCGACATGGCGCTCTGCGTGGACGAGTGTGCTGCTGGGTTGGCTTCTGGTAGGGTGCCGCTGCCCTGCACCCTACCAGAAGCCGACGCCATCCTGAACGTTACTCGTGCTTGGGCAGTGCCTCCAGCGGCTGCGGGCGCTGGCCGAAGGTGGAATAGGCGCGATCCACGGGCCGTGCCCAACGGACGGCATTGCCGATGACGCGCAGCACTTCCGGCTGATGATAAGTCGGATAGGTCTCATGGCCGGGGCGGAAATAGAAGATGCGCCCGTGGCCGCGGCGATAGCAACAGCCACTGCGGAAGACCTCACCACCCTGGAACCAACTGATGAAGACGACTGTCTCCGGCTCTGGAATATCGAAGTACTCGCCGTACATCTCCTCGTGCGGAATCTCGAAGTACTCGCCGATGCCGTCGGCGATGGGATGGCCGGGCGCCACGACCCAGACGCGTTCCTTCTCGTTCGCCTCGCGCCACTTGAGATCGCAAGTCGTACCCATGAGGCGCTTGAAAATTTTGGAGAAATGTCCGGAGTGGAGCACGATCAGCCCCATGCCTTTCAGCACGTGCTCGTGTACTCGTTGCACGATCTCGTCGCTCACCTCACCGTGAGCCATGTGTCCCCACCATACCAGTACGTCGGTGTTGTCGAGCACGTGCTCGGTGAGCCCATGGCTAGGCTCGTCGAGTGTAGCGGTGGTGACGATGCAGTCGTGGCCACGCAGGTAACCGGCAATCGCACCGTGAATGCCCTGCGGGTAGATCTCGGCAATCGCCGCATTTTGCTTCTCGTGACGGTATTCGTTCCAGACCGTCACGCGGATCGACTGTGCCATGAAAATGCTCTCCCTTTTGGTTTGAAGTTTCGAAATTAGAACTGTTCTGCTGGAATGCAAGTGTTCCTATGCGATCGGGTGCGCCGTGCCGGCCATCGATCCGTCCACCTCGGCCATCGTCACCGGTCGGCCCCCACGCGCGGCGGATGCCTGGATCATGTCCCAAAAAATCGCCATGCGTAGACCCACTTCAGGCGGGCTGGGGTTGGCAATCTGCCCACTCCGCACACGCATGAACTGTTCCCATGCGCCGTGCGACGGCGGCACTTCTATCGACGCAAGGTCGGTGTCGCCTTGGCGTTGCACTTCCAGCCGTTCCCCCCACACGCCCGTGCGCAGGATGCCGCGCGTACAGAAGACGCGTACGTCCGAAGCGCACGACTCGATGGTGTCGCCACAGCCGCTGAGCGTGATGAGCGTGCCCGACGCCAGTCGCGCCATCGCTGCACCGAGAATGTCGACCGGGGCGCCCCGGTTGTCGAGCCAGGCCGCTACCTCTACCACCGGTTCGCCAGCCAGGTCAGATACAGTGTTGAGTAGGTGCGCGCCGGTATCGAAGAGGAAACCGCCGCCTGACATCACCGGTGTCTGACGCCAGGTGCCGCGCGTGTGGAAGTTCCAGCTTTGCCACGCAACGCCGTGGATGTTGAGGATGTCGCCAAGCTCACCGGAGCGCAACAGGGTCACCGCCTGACGAATCTGCGGGGACAGGCTGCCGTTGAATGCCACGACCAGCAGACGGCCTGTACGATCGCGCGTCTCAATCAGGCTGCGCGCCTCGCGCGCGTTCATCACCATAGGCTTCTCTACCAACACGTCCAGCCCCGCCTCCATGGCCTGCTGGGCCTGGTCGTGGTGCAAGGCATGCGGCGTGATGATGAAGACGGCATCGAGTGTATCCGCATAGTCGCAGAGAAGCGTCTCCATATCCGGCGTGTTGGGGGGCGGAGTCAACCCGACATCGAGAAATAGTTCGCCGAAGCGCTGGTAGGTTTGTGCCGACGGCTCGCAGACAACAGGGATTTGTACGATATCTTGGTGGCGCAGCATGGTGACTGCATGGTGACGCGCCATTCCGCCGCAGCCGACAATGGCGACGCGAAGTTGAGGCGCAGGGTGGCTGGCTGACGGCATGGTGGACTCTCCTCCAATCGTAAGTGGCTCAATACCGCAATAGTGCCATAGGCGATGCAACTCTGTCCAGACGCTACGTTCGCAGGGGGATCCCTCCACGCGGCGTCGTGCTGCAACGCTGGTTTGTTCAGAACCACGCGTACTGGCCGAGTGTGGGATTTGAGAGGGACCCCTTCACGTTCTGCGCGGCCTATGCAGGTACGGAATTTGTCTGCTCCGTGATTCCGCATTCGCTTTCTTCGGTGCTATAATCGCTGCGGTACGCCAAAGTGCGTGCAAGCGTTTTTCCGCCATACGGGAGAGATGGCGGCGCCTGACAGCGACTTTACCCCCTGCAGGCGGTGGAGCATCAACCGGTCTCCACGAACGGACGCTCAGACAAACGATCATTTTGAGGCGGCGCAGACTGCCTCATTTGAGATAGTTCGATGACTCAGAAGAAGGCATGGAACGGTAATGGTCGTCCGGGCAAGTGGACGCCAGGCGCCGTTCTAGCATGAAGTCAGAAG
>CAIRNL010000488.1 GCA_903879975.1 uncultured Chloroflexota bacterium
CATCGAGGACGCGCCGACCGCTTAGCCGCATGCCGATGGCTGCAATTTGCTCACCGTCGATAGCCAGGTCGGCCGCCATCGTGCCGTCGGCGCCGATGAGCAGGCCATTGCGAATCACGAGATCGTACATAGGACACCGCCCAGGATGATGATCGGATGGTGCGCCGCCAGGCGCAGAGCCGGTAGAGTGTCAATCATCGTTCCGCTCCCCTGCCACAGACCAGGTTTCTGAGCGGAAAGAACCACGACTGACGGACCACTAGAACCAGATATTCGAAGAGGAAGATGGCTTGGCGGGCGACGGGTCGTCGTCCTCCCAGGGTGGCGCGTCGTCCTCGTCCGTTTCCTCAAAAGTGCGCTCGCTGGCTACGTGCGGCCGCGTGGTCAGCGTCTGCGCCAACGACTCGTCGCCCAGATACTCGCGCCCGCGACCTGCGCCCAGGTCCGGCCCCACAATGCCGGCGTCGTGCAGTTGGTCCACCAGGCGCGCAGCACGGCTGTAACCGATACGCAGCCGGCGCTGCAGCAGATTGACGGAGCCGCGCCCCTGTTCACGCACGATCTCCACCGCTTCATCGAAGAGCGCATCACGCGCATTGGCTGTCTTCATCTGCTCGATCTGCTCGAACAGGGGCGGCTGGCTCATCGGACTGCTCGGCTGCACGGACGCGCCCAGAACGCCGTGCTCGCTGCGCGGCGCTTCGGCCTTCTCGCCCCCTGCTGCCCACTCCGCAGGGGGCGAGAAGGCCGAGGAAGCACTGCTGCTCTCGTAGCTGCGGATACCCTTCCAGTAGCGCACGACTCGCGCAATTTCCTCGTCGGTCACCATCGTGCCCTGCAGTCGCTCCAACTTGGCAGCGTCGGGCGCCATGAAGAGCATGTCGCCGCGACCCAGCAGCCGTTCGGCACCGGGCACATCGAGGATGACGCGGCTGTCGATCTGGCTGGTGACGGCAAAGGCGATGCGCGCCGGGAAGTTGGCCTTGATCAGGCCGGTGATGACGTCCACGGACGGGCGCTGTGTGGCAATGATGAGGTGAATGCCCACGGCGCGCGCCATCTGCGCGAGACGGCAGATATGTTTCTCTACCTCCTCCGGTGCTGCCATCATCAGGTCAGCCATTTCGTCGACAACGACGACGATGTAGGGCAGTGGTCTCTCACCATTTTTCTGTAAGTAGCCGTTGTAGCGCGGCAGGTCGCGGGCATTCGCTTTGCTGAACAGCGTGTACCGCCGCTCCATCTCTTTGACCGCCCAGAAAAGCACGCCGGCTGCCTTGTCCACCTCAGTGACGACCGGGCTGAGCAGATGGGGCACACCGTTGTAAACGCTCAGTTCCACCATCTTGGGGTCGATCATCAGCAGGCGCAGGTTGTCGGGCGTGTGCGTCAGCAACAGACAGGCGATGATCGAATTGATGCAGACCGATTTGCCCGAGCCGGTGGCTCCGGCGATCAGGAGATGGGGCATGCGCGCCATGTCGCTGACGATCGGTTGCCCCTTGACATCCTCGCCCAGCGCAATCGGCAGCGTGCGCTTTTTCTCGGTGAATGGGTCACTTTCCATTAACTCTTTGAGCCCGACGACGTTGCTCGTCTGATTGGGTACCTCGACGCCCACGTAGTTTGTGCCGGGGATGGGCGCCTCGATGCGCACGCTCGGCGCCGCCAGCGCCAGCGCCAGGTCGTTGGAGAGCGCTGCGATCTTGGCGACTTTGACTTTGACGCGCTGCATCTCGGCACCGCTCTTACGCTCGACATAACCAGGCTTGATCAGGTACTGCGTGACGGACGGCCCCTTGTACGCACCTTCAAAATCGGCCGGCACACCAAAGAGCGCCAGCGTCTCCTGAATCAGCCGCCCCTGGTTGCGAATGTGATTGTCGTCGTCGGCCACGCGATCCCAGTCGCTGAGAATCGTACTGAGCGGCGGCAGCTTCCAGTCCTGCGCGCCGCCGACAATGCGCGGCGTGAGTAGTTCACCCTCGTTGATCGGTTGGCTGAGTGGGCGCAGCGGGCCGGGCGGTGCCTTGGTGGACGTCGGCCGTGCCTCGACCCGGCCCGAAGCAGAGTCCGCCATAGACACGGGCTCGGGCCGCACGAGATTGCCGCTGGGGGGCGGGCTGAGCGGCTCCACCTCGGGCGGAGGGAAGAGATGTTTCCACCAGGGCAGTTTGCCCGACGGCATGGGCACAGACGGCGAGGAAGGCAGAGACGCCTGCGTCCCTGCTGTGCTCGACCGCTGCGAGTTCCAGTCGGTGAAGGCATACCACGCGTCGACCAGCAGACGATCGGCCAGCAGGAAGACGCCGGACAGCGCAATGAAGGTAACGAAGGCCCAGGCCCCCAGCGTACCCACCGTCTCTTGCAGCGCATTGGCAGTGAAAAGGCCAAACTGACCGCCGGCGTCGCCCTCGTTTGCCATGCGCATCCGCAGTTCCGGTGTCAGGAGCAGCGATATGCCGGTGACAAAGCTCAGGAAAATCAGCAGGAGGCCGGCTGGGCGCTGCCACGGCAGATTGGGCATCCGCTCGACCGCCCGCACGACCAGCCACAGCCCCATCGCCCCCATCACGACCGGCACCAACCACACGCCGACACCAAAGAAGCCGCGTAATAGGTCGACCCAGCTGCCGGTGAGTTGACCACGGCTGGCCGTGAGCAGGCTGAGCAGCGTGAAGAGTGCAAGCAGCACGAGCAATACACCCCCTACTTCGGCACGAAAGACGGCACGGCTGACGTCCTGCATGCTGCCGCTGTTGCCGCTGCTGGGTTTTTGCCGGGACGATACCTTCTTGGACGGTTTCTTCGCCGTTTTTTTGGGTTTGCTTGCTTTCGTCACCATGGTTGTATCGCCGAATAGAACTCGAACAAATGTTCCACCTGATTATAACACACGGCAGGCGCGCACAAGAAGCATCTCCCAAACCTGCTGGCGCGTCATTCGTGATTCTTTCGGTCCACAAATCGCAGGATGATGATGGACAGACCACTCGGCTGACGGATGCCCGGCTTGGCCGCCCCGACTGCAGGGAACGGTGGAAGTAGCGCTCCGGGTGGTTTGCCGGGCTTGTAGCAGGGCTGGACAACGTCACGCGCTCGCAAAGGGAATGCCGCACACGCAGTCATAGTCGATACCGTCTGGCTGTTCGTCTGTCCGTGGCGCGACGGCACAGTAGAAGTGATAGAGCCGGCCGTCGCAGCTGATCATACTCGGTTTGTGGACATAGAGACTGTCGATGGTGCCTTCAGCGCCCACATCGATCAAGATTTCGTGGCTCTTCTGCCATTTTCGCAGATCTTGAGAAACCGCAAAACCCTCGCGCTCATGTCCGTCGGAACAGAGGCCGAAGTAGAATAGCAGCCATGTGTCGCCATGTCTCAATACACATGGATCGGAGGCAAACCGGTCGTCGAACGAGCCACTCGCGCCGACCGGTAGCACCGGGTTGCCGGGAAATCGCTCCCAATGCGTGAGACCGGTGGACGTGGCAAATCCAGTTTGTTCGATCCAGGGTCCGTAGGTGCGATTCTTGGCATTGTAGAAGAGGTAATATGTTCCCGCCACTTCCATCAGCCACGATTTATAGAGACCGCCAGCCTCCCATGCAGCAGTGGAATCGGGTTCAAGAACTGCTGGCCCCACTTCCCACGAGCGCAGATCGTCCGAATAACAGAGGCCAATGATCGCCGGGCCGGCCTCATAGCCAGGATTGGGGTAGGTATGGTATGTGCCGACGTAATGGTTGCTGACGCGTTTCAACGTGCAAGGGCCGAACAGGTCATTGTGGCGTAGGAGGGAGGTCATCGCCACGTTGTATTCGGTCACGGTGCCCTGTCGGCCGCGCCCAATGATCAAGCCTTCCTTTTCCCAACTCATCAGGTCGTCTGAACCAGCCAGCCCTCTCTGATAACCGATTCCATCCCATCCGACATAGGTCATCCAGAATCGGCCATCGCGCGCAAAGAGGAACGGGCAGTCGACGGCGTGGCTGTCAAATGTGCCTGGTGCGTAGGAGGGCGCCAGAACCAGCCTGCCAAGTTTTTGCGGTGTGTGGACAATGTCTGACCAGTTCATCGAGTGTTCTCCCCCGGTGTGCGTCGAGCGTTGGTTGGGCAAAGCTGCTTCATGAGATGCTCACATCGACGCCGCTCGCTCCAAGTGGGATAGTTCTCATGGTGGGTAATGCTCCCCTTCAGGTGGCAGACTACGATTGAATGTCTCCATTGTATCACGGCTGCTAAATCGCGGCGTTCGCCAATCCGTGGTATACTCTGTGCAACGGATGCAACGCGCCCGAATTGCCGGAGCGACAGAATCAGCGACCTATCTGCCTGACGATGCCTAGTCTGCCTTTTTTCTTCGCCGGTGTCGCCGACCATCACGGTGTGCTCCATATCACCCGGAATGTGTCGGTCGGCCCGTTCCGCATCAAGATCGCCAGGTTTGAACTGCGCACTCAGGATGGCTGCAACAATCGCCTGCATTACCTCCGCGCACGTGCCAACGAGGATGAAATTTTCAGCGGCGAAATGCACGACTGCGCCCGCCTGCTGATCCACTCCGACTTTACGTGGCGCAGGATGCTACGCCTCTACTTCATCGCAGACCGATTCACGCCCGGCGAGCAGGTTGCCGGCCACGGCGCTGTGGAGTTTCACCCTGCCCTCTTTTGAGGGAGAAGGCCCATCATGTCCGAAACCGTCCAGCCTCTGCCCATCGCCGAACCGCGCAGCGGTCTGAAAGTGCTGCGCGGTCTGGCACGCGACCGTTCCCTGCTGACCGCACTGTCCCTCATGCGCACGTATGTCGGCCCCGTCTTCCAGATTACGATGCCGCGCTTTCGCCCAGCTGTCTTTGTCGGGCCAGACGCCAACCGCCAGATTCTCGTCACGGCACGCGACCAGTTCAGCTGGCGCAACGAGAGCGATCCGGTGGTACGCCTGCTGCGTCGCGGTATGCTCGTCGTCGACGGCGAGGAACATGACCACTATCGTGATGTCATGGACCCGCCCCTCCAGCGGCGCAATGTTCTGCCGCATATCCCGGCGTTCTGGCGCTATACCGACAACGTGATCGACACCTGGGCCGACGGCTCGACCCAGGATATGCTGGTTGAGATGCGCAAGCTGGCGCTGCTCATCCTCATGGGCACCACCTTCCATGTCGACTTTGCACCCGATATGGAACGCCTCTGGCAGCCGATCCTGCACCTGATCGAGTACATCTCGCCAGGCTTGTGGATCGTCTGGCCGGATGCCCCCAGCAAGGCGAGCCACAGACGGGCGATTGCAGCCATGGATGACTACCTCTACGCAATTATCCGCGCACGCCGCGCCCAGCTCGAACAGCAAGGCGTGGCGCCCGATCCCACGGACCTGCTCGAAAACCTGATTGCCACGCCGGGAATGACCGACGACCTGATTCGTGACCAGTTGCTCACTATGCTCATCGCTGGCCATGATACCAGCACGGCGCTGCTGGCCTGGGTCCTCTATCTGCTGGGTATGCATCCAGCCACCATGCGACAAGTGCAGGCCGAAGTCGATGCCGTCGTCGGTACGCAGGACGAGCCGCCCACCGCCGAACAGGTCAACGAATTGCATTTTCTCGACCAGGTGATCAAGGAGACGTTGCGCCTCTACCCCCCCATTCACATTGGCAACCGGCGCGTCCCGCAAGACAGTGAGATTTGTGGCTACCGAGTCCCCGAAGGCACGCGCGTCATGTACTCGATCTATCTCTCACACCGAGACAAGGACCACTGGCGCGATCCTGATGCTTTCTGCCCGGCGCGCTTTGAACGCGGCCAAGAGGAGAAGGTTCCACCTTTTACCTACGTCCCCTTCGGTGGCGGCCCGCGCAACTGCATTGGTGCAGCCTTCGCTCAGGTGGAGGCGCGCACTGTGCTGGCGCGTATGCTTCAGCGCTTCCACTTCGAATTGCTCGACGGTGACAAGATTCACCCACACATGGGCGCTACCTTGGAACCCCGCCCTGGGGTGCGCATGCGCGTCGCTCGCCGGTTTGCCCCCTAGGAGACGACTCATGCCCACGCCGCCCCTCTGGAATTGGAAACGCGCGGCGACGCTCACCTTCCTGGCGCTGCCACTCGCAATACGAGCCGAACGAAACTACCGCACCATGCCGCGCCTGCCCCGCATCGCGCACAACGGATCCCTGCCCAGCCTGTCGATCATCGTGCCCGCGCGCAATGAGGCGCACAACCTGCCGGCGCTGCTCGCCTCGCTACGCGCCCTCTGCTATCCGGGCGACGTGGAGATCGTCGTGGTCGACGACGCATCCGCTGACGACACATCCCGCATCGCAGAACGCTATGGCGCGCGTGTGCTGCGGGTCGACGGTCCGCCGCCGGGTTGGCGGGGCAAGCCGCACGCCTGCCACCGCGGCGCAGAGATCGCCCGCGGCGAGTGGCTGCTTTTCACGGACGCGGACATGGTGCATGCTGCAGCCGGCCCACATCTCGCCGTGAGGTATGCACTCGATCACGAACTGGATGTGTTGAGCCTCTTCGTGCACCAGGGCTATCGCAGCAGGCTGGAACGGTTGGCGCTCAGTGTGGCCTTTGCCGGACTTTTTGCCGGCCGCCGCCCAGACAATTATGTCCTCAATGGCCAGTACATTTTGATCCGTCGCAAAGTCTACTGGCAGAGCGGTGGCTTTGCCATGGTGCGCGGCGAGGTAATTGAAGACCTGGCATTGGGCAACCTCCTCCACCAGCGCGGGACTCGCACAGCGCTTCTGCTGGCTGACCACGCTGCCACCGTGCATATGTACGATGATTTTTGCCACGTGTGGAACGGCATGATGCGGCTGGGTACAGGCTCGCTGCGCTGGTCGGGTCTGTCGTCGCTCGTGACTGCACTCTTTGTCTCAGCCATCATGTCGCCGCTGATTGTCCTGACCGGCGTTGTCACCGGTCAACTGCGGTTGCGCTGGCTGCCGGCCACGTGGCTGGCCGCAGCACTGGGTATGCTCACCTGGGCGCAGCGTGCCGGCTATGCCTTCGACGCGCTGTGGGCGCCTATCGGCGCACTGATCGTACAGATGTCTGCTGTGTGGGGATTCGCCCGTCGCACGCTGCGCCTGGGCGTGCCCTGGAAAGGACGCCAGGTCTGATGAGTGCAGGGAATCTTTTTTTCTGGACCGCTCTTGCCTTTCTTTCAGGCGCGCTGCCCTTCTCGGTGTGGGTGGGCCGGCTCGCCCTGCGTACCGACATCCGCCAGTATGGAGACCACAATCCCGGCGCCAGCAACGTTATGCGCGCCGGCAGCAAGTTCTGGGGGGGGATAGCGATCCTGCTCGATGGTTTCAAGGGCGCCATTCCCATCTGGATGGCTGTCGGCTGGGGGAATGTGGTCGGCTGGCCGCTCGCTATCGTGGCCATTGCGCCGGTGCTGGGCCATGCCTATTCACCGTTTCTCGGCTTCCGGGGCGGTAAGGCCGTCGCTGTGACTTTCGGTGTCTGGAGCGGGCTGACGCTGTGGTTCGCCCCCACGGTGCTGGGCATCACCCTGGCCGTGGCGCTGGCGATTCTGGTCGTGCCGGGCTGGGCGGTCATGGCCGGCATGGCCGTGCTGCCGGCGGCCCTTGCCTTCTACCAGCCCAATCCGATCTTCGTCCCGCTCTGGCTGATGAACGCTGCCATCCTGGCATGGAAGCACCGTGAGGACTTGCGCCAGACGCCCCGGCTCCGTGACGGTCTTCTGGGCAGGCTCATGGGGCGTAGAGAGTGACGGTGCGCACAGCGTTGTCTGGGCCGCAACGTTGCCCGACGCTGAATCTCGTCGTCCTTTTGCGCTACGCCTGGACCTGCCGCGTCATGTAGAGCACCAGGTCGTCGTCGACGGTGACGGTGGCCCCGTAAGCTGCCGGCTTGCCATGCTGAATGATGCCGCGCCCGTCGGGCTGGTAGCCCAGCGATGCATACAGGCGTTGTGCTGGCCCGTAGTCTGCGCTCAGGCCCACGCCGATGCCGGACAGCGCCGACTGGTTGCCGATTCGATCCTCGGCGCGCTGGATGAGTGCCCTGCCGATGCCCTGCCGCTGGTAGCGCTTGAGCACGTTCAGGTCGACAATCTCGGGAATTGCCGCTTCCCGGAAAGGTGCATAATCCGATTCCCAGACCACGGTCACGTAGCCGGCAAAGGCGCCCTCCCATTCAGCCACCCAGACCTCGCGTCGGCCGCTCTCCTGCTCTTGCAGATAGCGCGCATACTGATCTGCCGGCTTGTTCCACCCCTGGCGCGCAAAGGCAGCGGCGATGAGCTCGCAGTCGGCCGCAGCCAGCAGACGGAGCGTCAAGCGAGCCTG
Source organism: uncultured Chloroflexota bacterium (assembly GCA_903879975.1). Lineage (GTDB taxonomy): Bacteria > Chloroflexota > Anaerolineae > Caldilineales > Caldilineaceae > Caldilinea. The sequence goes on from CAIRNL010000488.1 coordinate 8,336, forward strand.
TTCTGTCGTCATGTTCTGAGTCTCCTGTGGGCAGGCATCGCTCAGCGCCCAGGCGCTGGCGACAAAGAAAGCCGGGCCAGCCTGTCGCCTTGTCGGCGTGCTGCGAGACCCAGGTGCAGGCCGGGCCATGGCGCACAGTGCCGCCGTACACAGTGGCTCGGACGTCAGCTGGACCTTTGCGCCAGACTCGCAGCACAGTGGCGGCGCTCGCACGCAATTGTAGATGGCCCAGCATGGACTGTCAACGCCCCCACCCCACGGAAGGCCTGCTTCACCGATCTGCTCTACCATGCTGTAGCGAGCGAGATCAGCTGTCAACGCCGTCGCCCCATGGAAGGCCTGCCTCACGGTTGGGCACGCCCCAGGCTGAATGGCTCCCATCGAGGAAGTACGCTGCTCTCCCGCCCCTGCCAAAGAAAAGGTCGATCGAAGCTTTCTAAAACCTATCGCTTGACCGCTCGCTAGGGTAGCAATTCATGCCTGACTCGTGCTCCTTGCCTCGTGCCCCCTGCTTCGTGACTCGTGACTCGTGCTGTGATATGATCGCATCGCTATGCCTCTGCCAGACCGTGAAACGCTGCGCCAGCAACTCTCTACACTGCCATACTTCGCTGGGTTAGCGCCACCCGTGCTGGCCGCTGTCGTGGACCTGGCCGTCTGGCAGGAACCTGTCGCAGGCAGCGTGGTCTTCCTGGAAGGGGACCTCAACGCCGGCCTCTACCTGTTACACCGGGGATGGATCAAGGTCGTCAAGCTCTCGGTCGACGGGCGAGAGCAGGTGCTGCGTTATTTTGGTCCGGGCGAATCCTTTCATGAGATTGGCATCTTCCTGGCACGGCCTAATCCGGCGACAGCGATTGCCCTGGAGCCATGCGGCCTGTGGCTGTTGCGCCGTGACCTGCTGCAACCCGTGCTGGTCTCGCACCCCAACGTCATGCTGCGTGTAATGGCCAACATGGCCGATCGCATGGCCTACCTGGCCGGGCTAGTGGCCGACCTCTCGCTGCATACGGTGGAGGTACGTCTGGCCCGGCTGCTCCTGGACGAAGCCGAAGCCGGCACGCTCGCCCGTCCGCCCTGGCTGACGCAAGCCGAACTTGCTGCGCGCCTGGGCACGGTGCCCGATGTACTGAGTCGTGTGTTGCGCTCGCTGGACGATGCCGGTCTCGTCCGGGTAGACCGGCGCCAGATCGCCGTACTCGACCGCAGCGGCCTGGCGGAACGCGCTCGTCTCGACGAGTAGCCCATTCCACAGTTCACACCGCACTGTCGGCTCGCTGCGCGCGTGCGGGTCATGCACGCAGCGCTCCCTTCAAAGTCGACAAAAGTCGTGGACGCAGACGCTGCGCCTCTCTATAATCGCGGCCAGTGACTTTTCGACGGGTGATTCAGGAGAAACCAATATGCCCACCGCAATCACAATCCCTGCCCCTCCCGATGTAACCGTTCGTGATCTGGCGCTCTTTGCTGCCGCCAGCCCGCGCCCGCAGTTCCAGGTCGATAGCGAGAAACTCAAGGGTCTCGTCGCTGCGCTCGAGCCTGGTCAGTGCATCCCAATACATTCCGAAGTTCTAGCCGTCTACGATTGCATCGAAGCGACCAGTCATCTCATCTTTCTCGCGGCCAAGGCCGGCAACTGAAACGGAGCGATCTCATGCTGAACCCATTCCTCCTCATGGCCGTCTTTTACCTGTTCCTCGCCCTCCTGGCTGCGGCCGACGTGGCCCTGACCAGCTTCTCCTTGCTGCCGTGGTTTACCGGACTCCCGTGGCTGCGCGTTCACTTCATCACCCTCGGCCTCTTGGCTGAAACTGCCTTCGGCACCTTGCCGATCCTACAGGCCGCGCGGCGCAGCGTGCCGGCCCCGGCCACGCGGTGGGACATCTGGCTGCTGCTCAATGCCGGGATCGTCTTGCTGATCGCCGGCATTCCAGCCGTCAGCACTGGGCTGATCATGGCTGGCGGGACGCTGATCTTCGTTGCTGCGCTCCTGTTGGTGGTGCAACTGGTCACCATCGGCAGCAGGGCCGGCCAAGATTCGGGCAGCGGCAAATTCTATGCCATGAGCCTGTTTTTTTTTGCTGGTGGGCGTCCTCATCGGTACCGGCCTCTGGATTGGCTGGAGTGCGCCACTTCACATCGGCGTGCCCAAGGAAGCGCACATTCACGCCAATAGCTGGGGCTTTGCATCGCTGCTTTTTGCAGGCCTGATCGTCGACCTCGCAGCGGACATTACCCGATCCCCGTTGGCAGGTCGGCGTACTGTCGACGTTATCTTCTGGTGCATGATCCTGGGCGCGCTCGGTCTGGTTGTGGGTCCGTGGCTGGGGGGCAACCTGCTGGCAACCGTCCCCGGTCTTGTGCTTCACATTGCTGCGACCGTTGCACTGCTCGTCCTGCTCGTGCGCATGCTCCGACGGCACGGCGGCTTTGTCCGGGCTGGTGCCTGGCATCTCGCCCTTTCCTACGTGTGGATTCTGCTGCCGGTCCTGGTGGCGCCGCTCATTCTGCTCGGCGTGGCAGGTATACCGGGCGCTGACGTGGAAGCGACGGCGCCGCAGGCGCTCATCTACGGCTGGGTACTGCAATTTTTGTTCGCCGTGGTTCCCTACTTCGCCGCGCGTTGGCTCCTCCAGGCGCCCGATGCCCGGCTGGGCGGAAACTGGCTGAGTCTTGTGACGGCCAATGCAGGGAGTGCACTCATCTGGGTCAGTATCTTCCTCACCGGCATCCGCGCTGAGTTGCAGGGCGTTGCCTACATCTTGCTGGCAGTATCGCTGGTTGCAGCGGCATGGGAAGCCGGCACGATCACGCTGGCCGCGCTGCGTAATGCAGAACGGGCGCGTCGCCCAGCCGTAGCATAGTTCGCCACGCTGGGCGCAGCCGGCCGTTCCAGCAAGAAAAAGCCCAGCTCCATGCAGCTGGGCTTTGTAATCGATCATGTTCAATCTCTGTTTCAGTACCGAAAACGCTGCTGCTCCCGCAGTCGTTCCCGGTCGAGCACGCATCATGTTCGGCAATTCTGCATGGCTGGCATTTACCAGCACATCGAATGAGATTATACGCAGCGCGTCACAATGAACATGTGATGAAATTCACAATATTTGCTCGATCGATCCGGCAGCAGCGAAGACGGCTTCAGCGGGCACCCGTTGCCCCAAAATAGGCTGCAAAGAAGAGATGCGGGTCAACGGCCAGCGCAACTTCGTGTGGGCCGTTCTCCACGCGGTCGAAGTAGGTCACACCCGCCAGACGTTGGCTGGCAAGTTCAATACTCACTTCGCCGTGCGCGTAGTGGCAGACGGTGTCGTCGAAGATCGAGACAGCAGCCAGCGGGTCATGGAAGATGACCTCGCCGCGCTGGTTGAACCACACCTCAGCCATGTCCAACACGGGGCGCAGCAGCGGCGCCTGGAAGCGGCGGCGCACCTCGGCGGCATCCATGCGCACTTGCATCGTCACGTCGAGTCCCACGGAACGATGGAGGGGCGCGCGCGCGTTGTAGACAATCGCAGCTGCATGCGGATCGTTGAGCGAGTTCCACTCGTTGACCCGACCCTCGAAGTCCAGCCCACGACCAAAGCAGCCGATCATGAGATAGAGCGCCTTGAGCAGACTGGGGATCTCGGGGTCGAGGGTGAAGAGCAGCGCCAGA
>CAIRNL010000489.1 GCA_903879975.1 uncultured Chloroflexota bacterium
TGGCGATATTCTCCTGCACCCACTTGACGAAGTCGCGCGCCTCCTGTGCGCTGTCGAAGACGAAGACCGGCGCGCGCTGCATGGAATCGCCGATGACGGTACATTTCACACCGCCCGACGAGTTCAGCACTTTCATGCCGCGGTTGTAGGAGGCGACCAGGGTGCCCTCGGTCGTGGCCATGGGCACGATGAAGTCGCCCTGGGCATGCTCGCCGTGGATTGTCAGCGGCCCGGCAAAGCCAATGGGAATCTGGGCGACGCCGGTAAAATTCTCAATGTTGCCCTTGAGCATCTGCGGATCGAAGGAGTAATGGCTGATATGGTGCAGCTTGTGGCCTGTGTACTGTTCGATGAACTGCTGGCGCGCCTTGATGGCGCCGTCGCTGTAGTCGTCCGTCGCATTGCGCGGGATGGAGACGCGACGCTCCTCGTGTGCGGCAATGGAGCCATCGACTTTGAGGGTGAGCGTGCCGAAAGGTACTGCGTCGAACTTCACTTCGATTTTGTGTTTGCCCAGTTCGAGCGGCGCCACCCTGCAGACGATGTCGAGCGTACGGCGCAGCGGGAAGTTGATGGGCGACCTGGCGACCTCGTCGGGCGTCATGGCTGTGCCGTCGTCGAGCACGACGCTGATGCCACTGCGCGGCACTTCGACCTCGTCGAATTTGACCTGTTGCAGACCGATCACGGTCGTATCGCTGAGCCGGTTTTTCAGTGAGAACTTGACGCCCCCCGGTGTGTTCTGGAGGCTGCCAAAGGTATAGAGTTGCTTCAGCAGCATGCTGGGAATAGGGAAGGCCATGGTCGATTCCTCCGTATGTTGCGCTCTTTGAGGTCAGCCGGTCGCCGCAGTGCACTGCGGATTATATCACAGGCTGCTGCGAACCGTGGTGCCACGTCACCGATTCATGAGCGGGCCGATTGGTACATTGCTGCGGCTATCCTATAATGGACAGGGGCAGAACCCTGGCTGCGTCCTATCGTCGGGGAAAGATCGACATGAACGAACATCCTGTTCCCATCTATACCGTCGGCTACGGCGACCGCTCACTGGACGCGTTCATGGCCGTCCTGCGCGCCAATGCCATTGCCTACCTGCTCGACGTGCGAACGGCACCCTATTCCCGCTTCAAACCTGAGTTCAACAAAGAAGCGCTGGCCAAGGCCCTGGCGGTGCAGGGAATCCGCTATGTTTTTGTCGGCGACAGCCTGGGGGGCCGGCCCGATGACCCAACATGCTATGTGGACGGCCGCGTCGACTACGACCGCGTGCGCGAGCGACCTTTCTTCCAGCAGGGCATCGATCGTGTGCAGGCCGCCTACGCCCAGCAGAGACACGTGGCACTCATGTGCAGCGAAGGCAGGCCAGAGCAATGTCACCGTTCCAAGCTCATCGGTGAAGCGCTGGCCGCACGCGACATCCCGGTGGTGCATATCGACGAAACGGACCGGCTGCTCACGCACGCGGAGGCGATCCTACGGCTGACCGACGGGCAGCTCAACCTCTTTGGCCAGGAGAGTTTTGCCTCGCGCAAGCGCTACGCCTCCGCGGAGGAGGAGCATGATTGAGAAGATCGTGACGATTGGCGTCTATGGATACGATGCCGAAGATTTTTTTGCCGCGCTGCAGGCGGCTGGCGTCGATACCTTCTGCGATGTGCGCCGTCGTCGTGGGGTGCGCGGCCGTGAGTATGCCTTTGCCAACCGGGTGCGGCTCGAGGCGAAACTGGCCGAGCTGGGCATCCGTTACGTGCATCGCCGCGACCTGGCGCCGGACGACGAGCTGCGCCAGGCGCAGAACGCCGCCGATACTGCCGCACATGTGGGCAAGCGTGCGCGCCAGATGCTGTCGCCGGCCTTTGTCGACGGCTACTGCCGCGCACAGCTGGCGGCGTTCGACAGCCGGCGGTTCGCCGCAGAATGCGGCCCAGAGACCGGCGTTGTCGCCCTCTTCTGTGTGGAGACGGAACCTGCGGCCTGCCATCGCTCGTTGCTCGCAGAGCGGCTTGCCGCCGATCTGGGCGTGCCAATCGAGAATCTGCTGCCCTGAAAATCATGCATTTTGCCGATGTGATCTTGGCCAAGATCGTGCATGATGGCGAGGAGAACCGATCCCTCACCCTCACCCCAGGAGAGTGCAGATGAAAGTCCTGATTGTCGCCAAAACGAGAATGGGCACTGGCGCCTGTGTCGGCGGAATTGTGCTCGGGGACGGGCGCAGCGTACGTCTCATCGACGCCCATGTGGACATGCACAGGGGTGGTGGCATGCACTACAGCGTCGGCGAGGTCTGGGAGATCGAAGCCGAGGCGACCGCAGTCGAAGCACCTCACGTTGAGGATATCCGGGTGTTGAGCAGCCGCTCGGTGGGCCGGCGGCGCAGCGTCGCTGCAGCGGTTGATGCGCACATGGCGCCGGCGATCGGCGGTATTGCCAGTCTTTTTGCGGGTTGCCTGCAGCGCGCGCCGAGCGGCGCGCTGTACGTGAGCGACGCCGGCGGGTTGCCACCCTTCAGCACCTGTTTCTGGCGCCCGGATCGCCCCCTGCGCCGGGTCGAGACGGAGCATCGCATCCGCTACATCTATCCCAGCGACGCTGGTGCCTGTTCATTTGTCTTTGTGGGTTTTCAAGAGCCGGTAGCCGAACTGCCGGCGGGTACGCTGCTGCGTTTGTCGCTGACGCGGCGCTGGCGTCCCGACAGCAATCCGGACTTCGAGCTGCGCTGCTATGCCCAGTTGTCGGGGTGGATCGACGACGTGCTGGACGAGCCCGCGGAGGAGCGGCCGGAACGGCTCGAGGGGGCGGGCGATGGAGTGGACATGGAGCGGGCGCGCCGGCTGCTCAAAGATGTCTTCGGCTACGATGCATTCCGCCCCCCGCAGGAAGAGATCATCGCCAGCGTGCTGCACGGTCGCGACACGCTGGCCCTCATGCCCACGGGCAGCGGCAAGTCCGTTTGTTACCAGATCCCGGCGCTCCTGTGTGATCGCCCCACTGTGGTGGTGACGCCGCTCATCTCCCTCATGCAGGACCAGGTCGATCAGCTGCGGCAGGTGGGTGTGGCGGCGACCTATCTCAACAGTACGCTCAACTATCGCGCCCATGCTGACGCGGTTGCAGCCATCCGGCGCGGCGAAGTCAAACTCATCTACCTGGCGCCAGAGACACTGCTGCGCCCAGAGACGCTGGTGATGCTTGAAGGTTTGCAACCGGCCTGCCTGGCTATCGACGAAGCGCACTGTATCTCGGAGTGGGGACACGACTTTCGGCCCGAGTACCGCCAGTTGGTGGCTGTGCGTCGCCGTTTTGCCCATGCGGTCTGTTTGGCGCTGACGGCCACAGCCACACCGCGTGTGCAGGAGGATATTCAGCAATCACTCCATTTTGCGCGCAGTCAGACCTTTATCGCCACTTTCAACCGGTCGAACCTTTTTCTCGCAGTGCGCCCGCGCGACGCCGGCGCCCGGCAGATCATTGCCTTTCTCGGCGAGCACAAAGAGGAGTCAGGCATTATCTACTGCAACACACGCCAGCAGGTAGAGAAATTGACGGCGCAACTGGCCGAGGCGGGATTGCCGGTCGTCGCCTACCATGCCGGGCTGGACGATGGCGTGCGGGCCAGCAACCAGCGCCGTTTTCTGCGCGAGGATGGCTGCATCGTCGTGGCCACCCTTGCGTTTGGCATGGGCATCAACAAGCCGGACGTGCGCTTCGTCGTCCACCACAACCTGCCCAACAGTATCGAGCACTACTACCAGCAGATCGGCCGTGCGGGACGTGACGGGCTGCCGGCTCACTGCCTCTTACTCTATCACCCCAAGGATCTGGGGACGCATTACTTCCACATCGAAGAAGGCGCGGCATCGGAGCGGCCAGGGCGGGCAGCACGCCTGCAGGCCATGGATCGCCTGGCGCACACGCGTACGTGTCGTCGAATCCCATTGCTCGAGTACTTCGGCGAACAGCTGGCTGCGGCAAAGTGCGGCGCATGTGACAACTGCCAGGCCGGCAGCAAGGACGCCCCGCTCTCCGACGTGACCCTGGAGGCGCAGAAATTTCTCTCCTGTGTGAAGCGCACGCGCGAGCGATTTGGTCCAGGCTATATCATCGATGTGCTGCGCGGCTCGCGCCGGCGCGAAATTTTGGCTCGCCACCATGATCAGCTGTCGACCTATGCCATCGGCAAGGAACACGACGCGTATACGTGGCGGCGCCTGGCGCAAGAGTTCATCCTGCAAGGGCTGGTGGAGCAGGAACTGGAGCACGGCATGCTGCGCGTGACACCCGCTGGGTGGGACGCCATCCAAGGCCAGCCGGTCTACGTCCCAAGCGAGGCGCTCACCGGCCAGAGTACAGCGCGTACCGCGACAGCCACCTCCTACGATGGCCAGCTCTTTGCCCGGCTGCGCATCCTGCGCCGGTCCATCGCCGACGAGCTGCATATTCCTGCCTACGCGGTCTTTCCCGATCGCACGTTGATGGAGATGGCCACCCACCTGCCCCAGACCCCAAGTGAGCTGCGCCAGATTCATGGCGTCGGGGAGCACAAGGAGCAGCGGTTTGGCACGCGCTTCCTGGGTTGTATCCGCCAGTACTGTGAGGAAGAGGGCATCGATCCGGCCCGGCGCCAGCCTGGTGCGACGGTGCCTCTGGCGCAGCGACAGCCGCGCTTCAAGGAAGTCGGCGATCTGTTCGCGGCCGGTCACTCGCTCGACGAGATCCAGGCACTCTACGATGTGCAGCGTTCCACGGTGCTGAACCACCTGATGCGCTACCA